>JAICUO010000079.1 GCA_025935815.1 Streptosporangiaceae bacterium | reverse complement strand
GGTGGCGATCGCCCGCAGTTCCCCGGTCGCGCCGTCGCCGTCGCCGACCGCGAGATCCGCCTCGATCCGGTCCAGGATCGCCGATCGCCGCGCCTCCTCCAGGCGCGCGGCGGTGGCGGCGGCGAAGTCCTCCTCGGCCACGTCGGCCAGGGCCGGGCCGCGCCAGGCGGCGAGCGCCTCGCGGAGCGTCCGCGATGCCAGCGCCGCGTCCCCGGCCGCCAGCGCCCGCGCGCCAGCGCGGGCCGCGCGCTCGAAGGCGATCGCGTCCACCGCCTCGGGCTCGATGGCGAGCCGGTAGCCCGCCGGCGAGGATTCGATGACGCTGGGGTCGACCCGGCCCGCGCGCAGCGCGGCGCGCAGCCTTGACACCAGCGACTGCAGGGCATTAGCGGCATCCGCCGGCCGGTTGCCGTCGTCGCCCCACAGGCGGTCGATCAGCGCGTGGGCCGGGACGACCCGGTTCGCGTCGAGGGCGAGCAGGGTCAGCAGCGCGCGTACCCGCTGCCCGCCAACCCGAACCGGCCGGCCGGCGTCATCGTGCACCGCCAGCGTGCCAAGAAGCCCGATCCGCACCCGCTGCCCGCCAGCTCTCGTCTCGCGCGTATCCCTGCGACTTTGACCATAGCCGCTCCGGGCCGCCGGCACCGCCAGCCGCACGTCCATCGTCTCGTCCCGCCTCCCCGCTGGGCCGGCAGCCCAATCACCGCCAGCCAACGATCACGATATATCGCGATCGCGCCGTTGTGAAGCGATGCCGCCGGCCTCCATGCCGCGGCTCAGCCGCCATCGCCCCGCGTCGTCCTGGCGTGAGCGCTCCCGGGGGCACCGTGGTCAGCGGGCGAGCCGGGCGAGGATCAGGTCCGTGACTGGGTGCGCGGCCCGGGCGACCGCGCCCGTTCCGGGCGTGCCCGCGTGCGCGACGATCTCGGTGACCAGGCGGTAGACCTGCGCGCGGGCGAGCAACTGGTCGATCTCCGGCTGGCCGGCCAGGTAGCTGAGCACCTCCGGTCGCGCCCGCCGCCAGGTCAGCGTGTCCACCGCGACGACGGCGAGCGGCAGCCCGGCTGGCCGCTCCAGCGGGGAGAAGTCGATGACGGCGGGCGCCGCCCCGTCGGCGAACAGCACGTTCCCGGCCAGGTCGGCGTGGACTAGCTGGTCCGGCAGGTCGACTGGCCGCAGCGCGGCCAGCAGTGCCCGCACTTGCCCGGCCAGCGGCCCGGCGGCCGGGCCGAGCAGCGGGCCCGGGTCACGCTCGCCCCACGCCACCTGGTCACCGATCACCCACCGGTTCTCCACCGTGGCCCGCCACGACGGAACGGAAACGCCGGCCAGCGCGGCGTGCAATGCCCGGCTCACCGCGATCAGCTCCGGCCAGCGCGGCGAGACCCCCGACCAGTCCGCGGGAGCGCCCGCCACCCACTGCCAGGCGGTCCACCCGTGCGCCACCCAGTCCCCGGTCGCCGCCCGCACGGGCCGCGGTACCCGGAACCCGGGACCGCTCACCGCGTCGTAGACCTCGGCGAGCCAGCGGCCCTCGCGCAGTGAGTCGGCGGGCTTGAGCACCATCGGCCCGGCCCGCCAGGTGGTCCCCTGCCCGCCCGGTAGCCGCGCCGGCTCGCCCCCGGCCACCCCGAACGTGGCCAGCACTTCCCGGGGCACCACGTCCAGGCGTCGCGGATCGCTCACGCAGGCGACGATAACGATCCCGGGCCCGCCCGGCCAACCGGTTTCTGACTGACCAGGCCGGTAGATTCCTCGCGGAAACCGGACCGGCGTTTCCGCCAAAAGGTTTCCCGTGACCGGACCACGTTCTGGCCGGCTGGCGCGTGTCTACATCGGAAACCCCAACGATGGAGGCTCGATGACGTTCGAGGAGTTCGCGGTCGCCCGGCTGCCGGCAATCTTGCGCTTCGCGGGAGTGCTGACGGGAGATCGCGCGCTTGCCGAAGACGTGGTCCAGGAAGTGCTGGTCCGGGCGTACCTGCGCTGGGAGCAGATCGCCCGGATGAGCCTCCCGGAGCTGTACGTCAGGAAGATGGTGGTCAACGAGTTCCTGTCCTGGCGTCGCCGGTCCTGGCGGACCGTCCCCGCCGGGCCCGGGGCTGACCTCCTCGTCCAGGCCGCTCCCGATCATGCCGCCGAGCACGCGAACCGGGACGTGCTGGTGACCGCGCTCGCCACGCTGCCGCGGCGACAGCGCGCCGTCATCGTGCTCCGCTACTACGAGGGGTTTTCCGAAACCGAGATCGCGGGCATGCTCGGGTGCCGGCCGGCCACCGTCCGCGGCTACAGCGCCCGGGCGCTGGTGACCCTGCGAGCCGCGCTCAGCGACCCCGTGCTGACCGGCCCCGTGCTGACCAACACCGGCCCATGGCCTTCCAGGAAGGACTGAAGTGAACATCGACGAGGACCTGCACGACGCGCTCACGGTGCTTGAGGGGCAGGCCCCGGACGCTGCCCGGGTGCTGGCGAGCGTCCCCCGCCAGGCGCGCGCCCGACGGCGGCGGAAGACGGTACTGGCGACCAGCGGGGTCGGCGCGGCCGCCGCGGCCGCCACGTTCGCGGGCCTCATGCTGCCGTCGGCCACGGCGCCGACGGCGGGCGCGCCCGCCCGCCACGTGTCCGTGCCCTCGCGGGCCTCCCAGCCCGCCCAGTCCGGCCAGCCAGCCACCTCAGACGCCGCGGCTCTGCGATCGGCGCTGCTGACCGCGTATGCCCATGCCGACGGGTCCATCGCATACACGCACCTGGTGGCCTCCTACGGCGGCAAGCCAGCATCCGATGTCCAGGTCTGGAGCTACCCCGCTCGGCCCCAGCCCGGGCAGCTCGTCCGGGTGCGCATGCTGATCAAGGGCTTCCGGGACACGGAGGTCAGCTTCGTGATGCCTGCGGCCGGGAGCGCGACCGTCACTGCCCAGGCCATCGACGTCGGGTACGGCAACCGTACCTGGTCGCAGGCTCGGGGCGTGACGCTCGCGTTCACCGGTGCCCTGTCCGACCCGACGTGGGAGATCCGCCCGAACCTCACCCACGGCAAGTACGCCGTCGTCCGCCACCTTAATCTCGGCGGCCGGGCGCTGACCGAGATCTCCGTCCCCGACTCTCACGCCCCCGGCTCGGTGTCCACCATCTGGATCGACGAGCGGACCCACCTCCCGGTGACATCGCCCATCGGCCTGCCGGCCAAGAACGGGTCACCCGCGGCCAAGGTCTACTTCTTCAACACCACCGCCTACTTCGGCTACCTGCCGCCCACCAGCCAGAACCTCGCGGCCCTGCGGCCGCCCGTTCCGGCCGGATTCACCCGCACCGCGATCGGGGCGCTGCCGAAGGACCTCGGCGGCAACCCGACGACGCCCGCCTCCAGCTGACCGCGCTCGCGCGTGCGGCAAACCCCGCCGCCGGCCCGCTGCTAGGGAGCCGGGGGACGCCAGTCGTAGATGGGCGCGAGACCGCGCAGGGCGGCGGCGGGGGCGATCTTCCCCATGACGGCGGCCAGCTGGTCGCGGAACGCGACCGCCGCGGGCGCCTGCCACGTCGACATGGCGCCCATGCGGCGAGACCACCGCACGACCTGGGTGGTGCGCGGCAGTCGTTGGGCCGTGTACGCAGTGAGCGCCTGCCCGACGGACGCCGCGTCGTTCCCTGATCCTGCCACCAGTCGCGCCAGGACCACGGCGTCCTCGATCGCCTGGCAGGCGCCCTGCCCGAGGTTCGGGGTCATCGGATGCGCCGCGTCGCCCAGCAGCGCGACACGCCCCTGGTGGAAGGACCGCAGCGGCGCGGCCAGCTCGGCGACATCGTGGCGCAGCACGGCGGCCGGGGATACCAGCTGCACCAGGAACAAGATCGGCTCGTGCCACGTGCTGAACACCCGCATCAGTTCCCCCTGTTCCCCCAGGTCCGCTGCCCCGGGGGGATAGGACCCCGGCTCGAGCTCGTCCGCGATCTCGGCGGACACGGGGGCACCCGGCGCCGCGACCGCCGCCGCGTAGCAGTAGACCCGCCCGTCGGCCAGGGGCATGACGCCGAATAGCTTGCCCCGGCCCCAGGTCTCCGCCATCTGGACCGGCCCTTCATCGGCCGGGAACGGCCCGGTCAGCAGCCGCCAGGTGGTGAACCCGGCGTACCTCAGGCGCGGTTTCTCCGCGGCCCATAGCGCCGAGCGGATGGCCGAGCCGATGCCATCGGCGGCCACCACGAGGTCGGCCCGGACTTCCTCACCGGCGCTGGTCACCACCGTCCCGTCCGGCGACACCGACGTGACCTCGGTCGACAGCCGAAGGGCGCCGTCGGGGACGCGCGTCAGCAGCGCCTCGATCAGCGTGGCCCGCGCCGCCATGATGATGGGGTCGCCGAAGCGGTCGGCCACCATGGTCTCGGTCGTCGCGCGCAGCAGCCACCGCCCGTCGGGCCGCCGCATGCCCATCGCCTGCGGCACCGCGTGCGCCCGGAGCACGGCGCCGATGCCGATCGCGTCCAGGGCGCGCAGCCCGTTCGGGGCCAGCGCCAGCCCGGCGCCGGCCGGCTCGACCGAGCCCGCCCGCTCGAAGACCGTGACCCGCCACCCGGCCGCGCTCAGGCTGGCCGCGGCGGCCAGCCCGCCGATCCCGGCCCCGACCACGACCGCGCGGGGCGGTGCCCCGTTGCCCGTCATGAGCCGGGCGGGACGGGGAAGCCGCCGACGGCGTTCTCGTAGGCGCGGGCGACGCGCAGGCACAGGCCGTCGGCGAGGTGGCGGCCGACGATCATCAGGCCGACCGGCAGGCCGTCGTGCAGCCCGGCGGGCACCGAGGTCGCGGGGTGCCCGGTGACGTCGAACGGGCAGGTGTTGGGCATCAGGCCGCTGGAGGTGGCCACGATCTCGGGCAGGCTCTGGGCTCCGGTGGGAATGTCGAAGGCGACGACCGGCAGCGTCGGCAAGACCAGCACGTCGACCTGCGCCAGCGCCGCGTCGTAGGCGGCGGCCATCTCCAGGGCGAGGTTGCGCGCCATCGCGTAGTACTGGTTCCCGTGCTGGTCGAGGCTGTAGCGGCCAAGCAGCGTGGTCATCTTCAACGTGATGGACATTTCCGCGGCATGTTCCCTGCGGCCCCGCGCGAAGTGGGCGATCAGCTCGGGGTCGTACAGGCCGGGCACGTTCATCCCGTAGCCGTTGCCCTCCAGCATCTGGCCGAACGCCCCGTCGGTGCCGATGACGGCCCACAGGTGCACCCCGTTGAGGTGCCACGGGACGCTGACCTCGCTGACATCCGCGCCCGCCGCTCGCAGCGTCTCGACGGCGCCCCGGACGACCGCGTCCACACCCGGCTGGGACAGGCCCGGGATGCCGAACCCCTCGGTCAGCACGCCGACCCGCAAGGACGCCACGCCCGCGTCCAGCTCGCCCAGGTAACCGCCGGACGGCACGTCGTTCGGCACTGGCGCGCGCTGGCGCGGGTCCAGCCCGTCGCGGCCAGCGAGCACGCCGAGCATCAGGGCGGCGTCGCGGACCGTGCGGGTGATCGGCCCCACGTGGTCGAGGGTGTTCTCGATCGGGAACGCGCCGGTGTACGGCACCAGGCCGTGGGTGGGCTTGTGCCCGACGGTGCCGCAGAACGCGCTGGGGATCCGGATCGAGCCGGCCTGGTCGCCGCCGAGCGCCATGTCGGCATCGCCCGCCGCCACCAGGGCGGCGCTGCCGCTGGATGACCCGCCGGTCGTCTTCACCCGGTTCCACGGGTTGCGCACCGGGCCGGTCTTGGCGGTGTGGCTGCCGCCGTCGAAGCACAATTCCTCGCAGACTGCCTTCCCCGCGATCGTCGCCCCGGCCGCCAGCAGCCGGCTGACCACCGTGGCGTCGCGGCGCGGCACGTAGCCCTCGACCGCCCGGGACCCGTTCATCATCGGCAGCCCGGCCACCGCGATGTTGTCCTTGATGGCGACGCGCCGCCCGGCTAGCGGGCCAGCGGCGGCCTCGGTGAGGTCGGCGGTGACGTACCAGGCGCCCAGCTCATTGGCGCCCTCGGCGGGCCACTGCCAGTCCCGCGACGGCGGCTCGCCCAGCCGGAGTGTCCGCGCCGCGTACAGCCGCTCCACCACGTCGTACGACGTCACCGCCCCGGCGATCAGCTCCCGGTACCACTCGACGTCCGGGGCGCCCAGCCCCAGCCCGTACCGCTGGGCGATCGCGGCGAGCTCGGCACCCGACGGTGGCGTGAAAGTCACGGCAGCCTCCTTGCAGCCCGTAAGGCACTCCATCTACCAGTTATCACAACTGTGCCCGAAAGCCGCCCTCCAGACATAGCTCAGGCCGGTCACACTCTCGCCGCGACCTCCAGGTCCGCCCAGAAGATCTCGACCGGGAACGGGGCGGAGACCTTCACCGCCACCGGCCCCATGTCGCGATGCGAGGTCCCGACGTGGACATATTTCCCTGCCCCCCTGCTCGGGCGTACCGCTCGATGGTGACCGCGCCGACCTTGTCGAACGCGACAAGCCAGTAGTGCGCGATGCCCGCGTCGGCGTAATCCGACATCTTGTGCACCCGGTCCCGCCGGGCCGACCAGGTGGACAGTACCTCCGCCGCGATCACGACATGCTGGGCTCATGCTGAAGCTCATGCCAGGCGGTGGTCATCGCGTGCTTCCTGGTACGAATGTGACGACCTGCAAACGCAAGTCACGGCACGTGCGATCGTAGCGCCTTCCCGTCTCATGATGCTTCCCGGCGACTCTCAGTTGTCGAAGACTTTTTTCACGTCGAAGACTTCTCATCGCATACGATGAGAAGTCTTCGCGATGACAAAACTCTCCCCGCTAGGGGAGGCGGGCGCCTGGCGTCACGCCGGAGCAGCCGACGATCAGGGTGAACGGCGGGCCGCGCTCGACGGGCGCCCACGGGTTTCAGATTCGGGACGCTACCGAACGCCGCCTTTGAATTCCTGCTGAGCGGTACCTGGGATGGGGCGTGCGGCCGCACACTGGAACACGTGGAACTGCTGGAGCGGGAGGCGGCGCTCGCGGAGCTGAGCGGGCTCGCTGAGCGCGCTCGCGCGGGCGATGGCCAGCTGGCGCTGGTGGCCGGTGAGGCCGGCGTCGGCAAGACCGCCCTCGTCGAACGCCTCCAGCGAGAAGTGCCGGACGCCCGGTGGTCATGGAGCGCCTGCGACGGGCTGTTCACGCCGCTGCCCCTGGGCCCGCTGTTCGACCTCGCGAGCCAGCTCGGCGGCGAGCTCGCGGCACTGTGCGCGGCCGACGCGGAACGGCATCGGCTGTTCGGCGCGCTGCTGAGCCAGGTCAGCGCGCCAGGGGTGCCCGACGTGGTGGTCATGGAGGACGTCCACTGGGCCGATGAGGCGACCGCTGACCTGCTCCGGTTCCTCGGGCAGCGGCTGGCGGGCGCGCCCGTGCTGCTCATCGTCACCTACCGGGACGAGGCAGTGGCGGCGACCCACCCGCTGCGGCTGGCGCTGCGTGACCTGGCCGGGATCGCCCGCCGAATCGACCTCTCCCCGTTGTCGGCGGCGGCGGTCAGGCGGCTGGCTGGCCCGGCCGTCGGCGTTGACCCCGCGCAGCTGTACCGGCTGACCGGCGGGAATCCGTTCTTCGTCACCGAAGTGCTGCAGGCCGGGCTGGCCGATGTGCCGGTGGCCGCCCGCGACGCGGTGCTAGCGCGCGCCGCGCGCCTTGGCCCGGAGGCGCGACGGCTGCTGGATGTCGTGGCGCTGGCCGGCCACCGGGTCGACCCGGCGCTGGCCGACCTGGTCGAGCCGGGAGCGGCGGCGGCCCTGGATGAGATCGTGGGCACCGGGTTGCTCACCGCGGACGGACCGTGGCCGCGGTTCCGCCACGAGATGACTCGCCTGGCGATCGAGCAGGGCGTCCCCGTGCACCGCCGCGGCCCCATCCATGCCCGGATACTGGCCACGCTGGCCACCCTGGGCTGTGCGGACGCCGCCCGGATGGCGTTCCACGCCGAGGCCGCGGGCGACGGCCCGGCCGTGCTGCGCCATGCCCTGCCCGCCGCCCGCCGGGCCGCCGCGCTGGGCGCCCACCGCGAGGCGATCGCCCAGTACGAGCGGGTGCTGCGCGTGACCGCCAGCGCCGGCACCTCGCTGGACGCCGAGCAGCTCGCCGCGCTGCATGACGATCTCGCGGCCGAGCTTTCGCTCATCGACCGGTGCGAAGACGCCGAGGCCGCCTGGTCGCGCGCCCGCACCTTGTGGCGCGAGTGCGGTAACCGGCTTCGCGAGGGCGCCGCGCTGACCCAGCTGGCGGCGGTGCTGCCCCGGCTGTGCCGCGGCGGGGAATCGCGGCGGGCGGCCACCGGCGCGGTCCGGATCCTGGAGCCGCTGGGCCCCGGCGCCGAGCTCGCCACCGCGCACGCCTTCCTGGCGGGACGGCTGATGGTCGACGGCGAGTACCCGGCCGCCGCCGGCGCCGCCAGGCGCGCGGCCGCGATGGCCAGGGCGCTCGGGCTCGCCTCGGTGCTCAGCGACGCCCTCAACATCGAAGGATGCGTGGCCCACAGCACCGACGACGACGGGACCCCGGCGATCCAGGAATCGCTGCGGATCGCGATGGGGGCCGGCCTGCACGAGCAGGCGACGCGCGCGTTCGTCAACCTGCACGCCACGTTCGGGTGCCAGCGGCGGTTCGCCGAGGCCCTGAGGGTCTTCACCGAGGGCATCGCCTACTGCGAGGACCATGACATCTCCACCTACGGGACCTACCTGCGGGGTGAGCACGCCCTGGCGCTGGAGCGCACCGGCCAGTGGGAGCCGGCGGCCACCGGGTGCGAGCGGCTGCTGGCCATGACCGCCTCCCCGGCGAATCGGCTGACCCCGCTGATCAGCCTCGCGCGGATCCGGGCCCGGCAGGGCGCCGGCGAGGTGTCGGAGCTCCTGGGCGAGGCGCTGACCGGGGCCATCGGCAGCGAGCACGTTCAGTACATCTGCCTCGCGCGGCTGGCCCGCGGCGAGGCGCACTGGCTAGCCGGCCAGGATGACCTGGCCCGGCAGGAGGCGGAGCACGCCGCCGCCGTCGCGGGCCGGTGCATCGGCTGGGATCGCGGGGCGGTCAGCGCGTGGCTGCGCCGGACTGGCTCGGCCCTCGCCCCGCCGCCCGGTCCGCTCCCCGGCCCCTACCAGCGGGAGATGGCGGGCCAGGCTGAACGGGCCGCCCGCGAGTGGGCCGCCCTCGGCTGCCCGTATGACGCCGCGCTGGCGCTGGCCGACTCCGCCGAAGAGCGCCTGCTACGCCAGGCGCTGGAAGCCTTCACCGGTCTCGGGGCGACCGCGGCGGCCGGGATAACCCGCCTGCGGATGCGCCGGCTGGGGATCCGGTCGGTCCCGGCTGGCCGGCGGCCCGCCCCCCGGACCGGCCCGCTCGGCCTGACCGTGCGCGAGCAGCAGATCCTGGACCTGCTGGGTGATGGCCTGAGCAACGCGGAGATCGCCGGGCGCCTGTTCATCTCGCCGAAGACGGTCGAGCACCACGTATCGGCCGTGCTGGCCAAGACGGGCACCCGGACCCGCAAGTCCGCCGTCACCCGCGCTCAGTCTCAAGACGGGTAGCGCCAGGGTCCCTGGGTGTAGCGGCGGCCGGCCATGGTGGTCCACTGGGTCCAGCCGGGGCGGGGCTTGGTGACCTGCCAGCCGGGGGACTGCTTGACTCGGTGGCACGCGCGGCTGCACGCGTGGGCATTGCAGGCGCAGGTCACCCCACCTTTATCGAATGGCTGCGCGTGCTCGAAGTCCGATTCCCTGGCATGCCGGGAGCAGGCGGGGAAGGAGCACTTGCCGTCGCGAACCTGGACCAAGTGGCGGAGCTTCCCTCCTGGCTGGTACCCGGTTGACGCGTGCCGGTGATCACAGTCGTCGACCGGCACGGCGTCGATGCTGACGGCGAAGGGCAACGGCGCGCCGGGCACCGTCAGTACCCACGACCCGAAGCCCCCGGTGGGCCCTGGCCTGCCGCCTGGCGTGAAGGTGGCCCTATCCGGTGGTCCCGGTAGGACGGGGGGCGCTGGCCCGCGCGGGCCGCTCCCGCTTGCCATCGCGCGCGAACGTCGCAGCGGCTTGCCACAGCCATGGCCGATCGCGTGCCCCTGCTCATCGACTATGGTCACGCAAAACTCGCTGGCCGGATGCCACGCGCCCGCCGCCGCCAGGTCCCGGACCAGCCCCGGATCAAGCGCGCCGAGGCCGTGCGCCTCGCCGGGTCGCTCCGCCAGGCCCAGCAGGGTGAGCAGCGGGAAGTCCAGGTTCCCGCGGACGAGCAGGCGGTCACTCCCCCGACGCCTGCAGGCAAGGCACGGGCCGGGGTCACTACGGGAGGCGCCTTCGCCGGGGTCTCCCCTGCTCGCGGGGCCACCGCCCTGGCCATCGGCGTCGTTTGCGCCCGCTCCGGGAACCCGGGAGTCGCTACCCGCAGAGCCTGGCCGAACGTCCGCCCGCCCCGCTAGCCACGGGATCGCCCCGGCCGGAAGGATCAGGTTCGCCCTGATGGGCAAGCCTCCGCCGCCACCCACGCCGCCGCATTCGGGGCAGGGCCCACGGCTGCCACGGTCCCCCGCACCCGCACTGCCATCACCGGAGCCGCCGCTAGCCGATCCGGAACCCTGTGGATCGCCGTCTGGGCTGGGGTGATCGGATCCCCCGTCACCCCTGTCGCCGGGACGCCAGCCGGGGAAGCCGCTGGATCCGTCCGTATCGTCCGGGCGAGCGCCGGGCGGCCTTCCGTCGCCATCGCCACCGGGGCCATCGCCACCGGGGCCATCTCCACCGGGAGGCCAGTCACCGGGGCCGTCGCCGGGGTCGTCCGGCTGACCGTCGCTCGGATCCTGGCCGGAGCCGGCGTTACCGCGACGGGCACCTTCTCGGGCTTTCTCCCTGAACTTCTCCCGAGCCCGGCGGGTGGCCTCGCGAAGCTCGGCGTCGCGAGCGGCTTGCTCATCGGCGCCGGCCGGGTCCGCCTCAGCCGCGCGGGCCTCGTCCTCCGCCCGCGCCCGCGCGACTCGCCGCGCCACCGGCACCCCGTTAATCAAGTCCAGGTAGGCCATGACGCGCAGGATGTTCATCGGCCGCTTGACGGGCACCGCCTTGTACTCCAGCGCGCGAGCCTCGATGTTCGCCGTCGCGGCGAGGGCCTCGTCCGTCGGCAGGCCCGTTCCGCGCAGCGCGCAGGTCCCCGTGTTCTCCCGCCAAAACCGGATCCGCGCGTGCTCCCGCTCGGCCTGCTCGCGGCGCTTGCGCGCGCCCTCGGGGTCGACCGTGATCACCGCGCGCTGCACCCGCCGCTGCAGGTCCGACCAGGTCTGGCACCGGTCCAGGCCGGCCAGGATGATCGCCTCGGCCGACGCGAACATCCGCTCGCCGTCCAGGATGCTGGTCTCCTCGACGATCATCTTCACCCGGGGCGGGTCCAGGCGGTCCTCATCCAGGGCCGCGCTGATGCCGGGCAGCCGGGAGTCCAACGTCCACGCCAGGCTGACCAGCTTGCCCGCCGCGACCACGGAGATGCCCAGCGCGGCGGCCACCTCGTGGTGTAGCCGCGGGTCCCACTCATCGGGCAGCCCGCCCGCCTCGGAACCCGGCTCATCACGCTCATGCAGCGGGTAGCGGCGGATCAACTCGCGGACCACGGCCAGCTTTCCGGTGAAGCTCCAGGTCTCCAGCGACTTCCACGCCCGCCCGATCCCCAGCAGCTCATCACCGGTCGCCTGCCCCAGCGACTCCGGCCGCGACACATCGCCGACCTGGAGTGCCAGCCACCCCGACGCCAGCCACCCCGACGACCGGGCCCGATCTCCCCACCGGCCCTGGGCGAATTCCTCCAGCCGCTGGTCGCGCGCGCCGCGACCATACCGCCCGGCCAGGAACTCCTCGGCATGCCTGACGTCGACCACGATGCGCACCTCCCCCGTATTACGTTAGCAGAAATCATTCATGAGCTACATCGAATATAACATTCATAGGTCGAAAATGCAAGCGATGAGCGCCCACCCGGAGAGGTGGCGCGCCGGAGAGGTGGCGCGGGTCGGGATGGTGACTCATGCTCCGGGCGAGGCGACGCCCGGGTCCGGAGGTGACGCGCGAGTCGGGGGGTGACGTCCCCGGGTTGCGGGCAGCCGTGGGTCGCCCTGACGGGAACAGACGCGAGAGCGGTAAAAGGGGAGCCGCCAGGCGGGGCGGGCCGTACCCGAGGGACGGGCTTGGCTCCTAGTGGCCCGTGACGTCGAGGTCGGCGAGGACTCTTGTCGGCGTGACGCGCACCACGAGCTCGCCGGGAACGCCGTTGCGTTTGCCGAATTCCTCCGCCCGGTCGGCGCCCATGTAGCGGCCGCCCACCGCCGTGGCCACCCGCACTAGCTCGGCGAGGTCGCCCGACAGCTCGGCCCGCCCCTGGACCTGCACGAAGGCGTACGGCGGGGCGTGCATGTCGACGCACACCGCCACCCGGGGATCGCGGGCCAGCGCGCGTCCCTTCGCGGTGTCCTGGTGCGTGGTGAACAGGATCTGGCCATCTTCGACCACGAACCACACCGGTGCGGCCAGCGGCCGCCCGTCCGCCGCGGTGAACGCCACCATCGCGGTCCGGGTGCCCGCCGACAGGAAGTCCCGGACCTCCGGGTCAGTAATCGCCGCCATCCGGCCAGCCTAGCGGGCGGGCCGGGCGACGGGCGGGGTGCGGCCGTCGCGCTCGGCGAGGCCGCGGTCGGCGTCGTCGCCGAGGATGTCGCGGGCCAGCTTCGCCAAGACGCCGGACAGCTCCGCGTACTGGTCCGGAGACCAGCCGGCCAGCTGCTCGGTCAGCCAGCGCTGCTCGGCGGCGACCAGCTTCTCCGCGGTCGCGGTCCCGGCCGAGGTCAGCGCGAGGGTGCCGTTGGCCCGGGTGACCAGCCCGCGGGCGACCAGCAGGTCGCCGGTCGGCCGGCCCTCGGCGAGGGTCAGCCCCGCCAGCCGGGCCAGCTCGGCGCCCGGCATGGCGCCGCCGTGCCTGGAGAGCTTGGCGAGCACCCAGCAGGCGCCGCCGGGGAGCTCGATGCCGGCCGCCCGGGCGAGCCGCGCGTAACCGAAGCGGCGCAACTCGGTCCCCGACAGCCGAGCCATGACGCGCTCGGCCTCCTGCTCCGACGATCGCTGGGTTGGCGCGCCGCCCATCGCCTCGCCGAGGTCGGCGGCGCTGGCCGAGCTCTTGAGCGTCTCCCCGGCGGCGGTGCGCAGCGGCACCTCGCGCAGGAACCACGACAGCGCGAACGCGATCAACGCGATCGGGACCGCGGTCAGGAAGACCGGGTGCAGCGCGAGGCTGTAGGCGTGCAGGATGTCCTGCTGGAGGCCGGCCGGGAGCTTGTTGATCGCGTTGGTGTCGGCCGCAATCGCGGCTGCGGAAAAGCCGGGTGGCAGGCCCTTCGCCCCGTGCAGCGCGGCGGTGAGCTGAACGGCCAGCTGGTTGGCGAAGATCGCGCCGAAGATCGACACGCCGAAGGAGCCGCCGATCGTTCGGAAGAACGTCGCCCCCGAGGTGGCGGCGCCCAGGTCAGCGTAGTTCACCGTGTTCTGCACCGCGATGACGAGGACCTGGATGATCAGGCCGAGGCTGGAGCCGAGCAGGAAGAAGTACAAGTTCATCAGCGGCGTCGCCGTGTGCTCATCCAGCCGCGACAGCAGGAACAGCGAGACCGCCATCAGCGCGGTGCCGACGATCGGGAAGACCTTGTACCGGCCGGTGCGCGCGATGAGCTGGCCGCTGCCGATCGACGTCGCCAGCATGCCCAGCACCATCGGCAGCAGGTAGACGCCGGAGATCGTCGGCGACACGCCGTGCACCACCTGCAGGAACAGCGGAAGGAAGGACAGCGCGCCGAACATGGCGAACCCGGCCGCCAGGCCGATGGCGCTGGCCACCGTGAAGACCGAGTTGCGGAATAGCCGCAACGGCAAGACCGGCTCCGCCGCCCGCCGGGCGCTCACCCACCAGGCCAGCAGCAGCGCCACCGAGGCGACGAACAGGCCGATGATCACCGGTGATCCCCACGGGTAAGTGGTACCGCCCCAGGAGGTCGCCAGGACCACGGAGGTGGCGAACGCGGCGAGCAGCGCCGCGCCCGCGTAGTCGATCTTGTGCTGCTGCTTGCGGGACGTGCGGGGCAGCACCGCGGCGATGACCGCCAGGGCGAGCACGCCGACGGGCAGGTTGATGTAGAACACCCAGCGCCAGCTCAGGTTGTCCACGAAGAAGCCGCCGAGAAGGGGCCCGGCGACGCTGGACACGCCGAAGACCGCTCCGAACGCCCCCTGGTACTTGCCGCGCTCGCGGGCCGGGACGACATCGCCGACGATCGACTGGGTCAGCACCATGAGCCCGCCGCCGCCGACGCCCTGAATGGCGCGGAAGGCGATCAGCTCGCCCATGTTGCGCGCCTGGCCGCACAGCACCGACCCGATCAAGAAGATCACGATCGCGCCGAGGAACAGGTCCTTGCGGCCGTACTGGTCACCCAGCTTGCCCCAGACCTGCGTGGTCGCGGTGGACGCGAGCAGGTACGCGGTGACCACCCAGGAAAGGTGCGACAGGCCGCCGAGGTCGTTGACGATGGTGGGCAGCGCGGTCGACACGATGGTCTGGTCGAGGGCGGCCAGCAGCATTGCGAGCATGAGCGCTAGGTAAATGACGAGCAGTTGCCTGCCGTGCACCTCGCCAGACGCCGCTTGCGATGGCGGCGGCGTGACGGATGTGCCCTCAGTTGTCGCCACGAGACACTTCTACCCCTGGGCACCGGGGTGATGTCAACGATTAGCGAGGCACGCTGCCAGAGGCGACTACCGGGACGCGGGTTGCGTCCTCAGCTGGTGACCAGGAGCAGCAAGATGATGGTGGCCGCCAGCCATGCCGCCACCGGGATCATCGCCCCTGCTGTCCACTTGACCTGGCGCATGGTCAGTCCCCTATCAGCTCGCACTCACCGTGCCCGATGATTGTGCGTACAGGCACGATACGGCGCGAGCGCTCGCGAGGAGGCGCGTTTCCACGAAAACACCCTGCTTCCCTCAGGGAGTAACACCAACCCCCGGAGTTTCCAGCGGGGCCTGCCCGGGGCCGCCCCGGTTATGCCATCCGCTGGCACAACCACGCGAGGGCCATCGGGTACCGGTAATCGATCGCGGCGTGCGTCCCCGGGAAGATCTCGTAGCGGATCACGTCGTCGCTGACCCCGGCATCACCCAGCGCGGCCCGGAATGCCGCCGCCCCGATGTCGAGGTTGAAGTCGTCGGCGTCGCCCGCGTCGATCCATATGGAGTGCAGCGAGCGCAGCGCATCGGCGTACCGGGGCACCATCCGCACCGGGTCCCAGTCCAGCCACTTTTGCCACGCGCCTGGCCGGATCACGCCGGTTCGCGGATCGAAGGGCAGCTCCGGCGTCCCGTCGGCCGAGGCGGAGAAGCACGCGGCGACGCCCAGGGTCGCGATCAGCGGCATGTCCTCCGGCTTGGTGAAGGCGATCCGGGACCGGAAGTCGTCCCACCAGCGGAAGACGTCGCCCTCGTACTTGCGCAGGTGCCGGACGACGCTCGCGAACTCCGGCACGTAGCACAGCTCGTAGAGGGTGTCGCCGGCGTGCGTCGCCAGCGCGCCGAACAGGTCGGGCCGCAACATCGGGGTGATCATCGCGCCGAAGCCGCCGCTGGACTTGCCGGTGATCGCGCGCTTGGACCGGTCCGCGATCGTCCGGTAGTGCGCGTCCACCCACGGCACGACCTCGTCGCACAGGTAAGAGTGGTACTTGCCGGTGCCCGGCGAGTCGACGAACTGGCTGCCGCCGTAGGCGGTCCACGCGTCCACGTACACCACGATCGCCGGCGGTGCCTCGCCGCTGGCGAAGACCGCGTCGGCGGTCTCGGTGAACGGCTGCCGGAACGCCGTGCGGTTGCGCCACATCATGACCTGGCCGGTGTACCCCTGGATCACGTAGACCGCCGGGTACCGGCGGTCCGGCTCGGGATGATGCTCCGCGTCGTATCCCGGCGGCACGTACACCAGCAGCGGCCGCTCAGGCGGGTCCCCCAGCGGGTTGCCGCGCAGCAACTCGCTCGTGAACACGTGCTCATCGATCCGCCCGGCCAGCTCCGCGCTCCACGGCAGCATGATTGACCGCTCCTCCCGATCGCGCCCCCAAGACCCAAAGCATCCCACGCAACGAGCCCGGCCGACTGCCCGCCCCTCCGCCCCCGCGCGTGATTCCCGCTCCTAGCGCCCAGCGCCTCTTGCTGTTATCAGGCAGACGTGGCGGGCGGGGTGGTGGGAAGGACGTGGCGAGATGACCGACGAGGCCCTGCGGCAGCAGGTGCAGGCGGGGCCTACGCGTTGACCTTGGCGCCGCGGCCCGGCACCACCGCCGGCACCGGCACCCCGGCGGCGGCGAGCCAGCGCTCGACACTGCGCACGTAGTTAGGCACCAGCTCAGCCTGGGGGCGGTGGGCGTCACCACCGCCCCGGGTGTCCTAAGACAACCACCCAGTTGGCGTTGGCGCCGCTGAGGACCAGGCAGGGGAAATCCCCGGGGACCTGGCCGGACAGCCAGGCGGCGAACACGGTGGCGGCGGCCGGCTCGACGGCCAGCCGGAACTCCTCCCACAGCCGGTCGCGGGCCGCGATGATCTGGGCATCGCTGACCATCGCGAGGCTGGCGTCCCCCGATTCACAGGCGGCGAGCGCACGTCGTCCGGCCCGGGCCGCGCCCAGCGCCGAGGCCGCCACGCTGGCCCCGTCGACGGTGACCTCGACCGGGCGGCCCGCGGCGACGGCCGCGTGCAGCGTCGGGCACCCTTCCGGCTCCACGCCGATCACGGTGCGCCGCGCACCGCCGCCCGCCCTCGGATGGCCACCGCCCGCCCCCGGATGGCCAGCGCCCGGAGCCGACGACAGCGCGCCCGCCACGCCGGCCAGCAGCCCCCCGCCGCCGACCGGGACGGCGACCACGTCGCACTCGGGCATGTCGGCGAGGATTTCCAGGCCCACCGTGGACTGGCCAGCGATCACCGCCGGGTCATCGTAGGCGTGCACGTAGAGCAGGCCGTCGCGGGCGGCCAGGTGGCGGGCCTCGGTCTCGGCGTCGCCGTAGCTCTGGCCGTACCGGACGACCTCCGCGCCAGCCTCCATGATCCGGCGGGCCTTCACCTCCGGCACGGGGCCGGGCACGTAGACGGTGGCCCCAACGCCCAGCCAGCGGGCGGCGGCCGCGACGCCCAGGCCGTGGTTTCCGCCGGAGGCGGTGACCACGTGGCTCGGCCGACCGCCCGGTGCCCGGGAGGCACGGGGGGATACCCCGTCCGTCCCCCCGGAAGACAACAGTGCGTTCAGCGCCCCGCGGACCTTGAAGGATCCCGTGACCTGGAGGAACTCCAGCTTGAAGGCGACCGGGCGCCCGCTGACGGTGCCGCGCAGCAGCGGGGTGCGCCGGATGTACGGGCTTATGTTCTCCGCCGCGGCCAGGTAGTCATTAGCGGGCACGCGACTG
>JAICUO010000245.1 GCA_025935815.1 Streptosporangiaceae bacterium | reverse complement strand
GGAGGCGCTGCACGCCGAGGGCATCGTCGGGGTCCAGCTCCGCCAGCACAGCCACACCTGGGGCTCGCACACCACCGAGTTCTTCGCGATCGGCACCGCCGTCCGCCCGCTGCGCGATGACCACATCATCGAGCGCCCGACGATGGTGTTGTCGCTGGACGCCTAGCGCTCAGGCTCGGCCGAACACGTGCGAACGCGAGCGGCTCGGGGCACCATGGGTAGGTGGACGCGGATCAAGTGACTACGCTGCGTGCGCTCCTGGCCCGATCGGGGTGGCTGGAGCGGGCGGCAGCCTTCGGACGGGCGTTGCGGGCCTCGACACGGTCTCGCGGGGGGCTGCTGCTGGTAGGCACGCCGTCGTACGAGCCGTGGCACCTGACGGCGCACCTGGACGAGGAAAGCCGGCTGTCGGAGATACCGGAGCTGATGCCGACGCTGGTGCGGTGGTCGCCGCCGCCGGACGCGCCGCCGCACCTGCGGGTGGGACTGTCGCGGCTGGAGGCGGCGCGGCGCGGGGAGACGCTGTTCGTGGTCTCCGCGGAGACGGCCCCGGTGCCGTTGCTGGAGCGGGTCGACGGGGCGCGGCGGACCGGGGCGACGATCCTGGCGCTGGGCGGCGCGGCCGGCGGAAACCGCGAGCTGGAGTCGCTGGCGCATGAGTCGCTGTCGATTCCGATGGCCACCCCCGCCCTGGCCGCGTCGTTCGACGAGGTGGGGCTGGCGGGCCGGATGGGCCTGCTGACCTTCGACGCGGCGCAGCACCTGGTGAGCGCGGCGGCCGGCGACCGGGTCACGGGTGGCCCGCGCGGCGCCGGGGAGGTTCGCGGCGTTCGCGGCGCCCGGGGCGGGAGCGGCGTGCGGGGCCTGCGCGAGCGCGTGGCGCGGCTGCTCGACATCGTCAGCGGCCCGAGCGCCTGAACTCGGGCGCCACCTCCGCATCGCCCCGGTTGCGCTGCTTCTTGATAACAGCAAGAGATGCGCTGGGGGCACCTGGGTCCCGGCAGGCGGCCTCCGCCTCGTGCCAGCACGTCTTGATCATGGGACACTTGTGCGGTGAGCGGTGACTTCGCGGCGGTGGACGCCATTGTCGGTAACTTCGCGGCCCGCGGCGGGCAGCCGGGGATCGCCTACGGGATCGTGACGGGCGGGGAACTGGTGCACTCCGGTGGCGTCGGCCGGGCCCGCCTCGGGCAGGCGGGCACCGACGGGAACGCGGTCCCCGACGCCGATACCGTCTTCCGGATCGCGTCGATGTCCAAGAGCTTCACCGCCTCCTCGATCCTGGCGCTGCGCGACGCCGGCGTGCTCGCGCTCGATGACCCGGCGGCCAGGTACGTGCCGCAGCTGACCAGCTGGCGGGGGCCGTCCACGGACGCCGCCACGGTGACGATCCGGCACCTGCTCACCATGACGGCCGGCTTCCCGACCGACGACCCGTGGGGCGACCGGCAGCAGGGCCTGCCGGTCGGCGACTTCGCCGCGATGCTCGCGGACGGCGTCGGGTTCAACTGGGCGCCCGGCACCCGTTTCGAGTACTCCAACCTGGGCTACGCGGTCCTCGGCATGGTCATCACGGCGGCCAGCGGCATCTCGTACGCGGACTTCGTCCGCACCCGGCTGCTAGCGCCGCTGGGCATGTCCCGGACCGGCTACGAGGCCGCCGAGTTCGCCGGCGACGCGGGCCTGGCGTACGGCTACCGGCGCGCCCTCACCGGCTGGGAAGCGGTGCCGTTCGACCCGCACGGGGCGTTCGCGCCGATGGGCGGGGTGTTCAGCACCGTCCGCGACCTGGCCGCCTGGGTGGCCGGCTTCGCGAGCGCATTCCCGCCGGGGGACGCCGCAGCGGGCAGCCATCCGCTGCGGGCCGCCTCGCGCCGGGAGATGCAGCTCCCGCAGGTGATCACCGGGTGGAGCAAGGCCTACCCGCTGCCCGGCGGGGGTGCGTCCGGCGGTCCCGGCGCGTACGGGTTCGGCCTGTTCGTCGATGAGGAGCCCGACCTCGGCCGGGTCGTCAGCCACAGCGGCGGCTACCCAGGGTTCGGCAGCAACATGCGCTGGCACCCGGCCAGCGGCACCGGCGTGATCGCGCTCGGCAACGGCACCTACGCTCCGATGTCCTCGCTGGCCGCCATGATCCTGGACGCCATCGTCGCCAAGCGCCCGGCGGCCTACCAGATCGCCCTCGCCCCGGGCGGCGGCGTGTGGCCGCAGGCGCTCACCGCCCGGGACAGGGTCGCCGCCCTGGTGGCGGCGGTCGCCGAGGCCGTCGACACCAGCGCGGGCGAGTCGCTGCTGTCGTCGGCGGGCCTGTTCTCGGAGAACGTGGCGCTGGACCGGCCCTACGCCGAGCGGGCCCGTGACATCGCGCTGCTGCGCGAGCGGCTAGGCGGGATCAGCGACAGCCAGGGCCGGCCGGCCGAGCACGACACCCCGGCGCACTGCCGCTGGTTCCTGGCCGGCTCCCGCGCCGTCGCGCAGGCGCAGATCCAGCTCAGCCCCGAGCAACCGCCGCGCGTCCAGTCGCTGACCCTGGCGATCCCGCCGGCCGAGGGCTCCCCGCTGGCCCGCACGCTGGAGGCGGTCATCGCGTGGCTCAACAGCGGCGCCACCTCATGGCCGGAGTCCATCCCGGTGACCGGCGGCGCGGACACGGGCTTGCTGGCCCGCCGCCTGCGGATGGCCGCCGCCTGGACCGGGACGGTCGCGCCGGGCGCCTACCGGGCCGGCGATGGCGCCGCCTCGCTCACCGTCGAGCTGGCCGGCGAGCACGCGCCCGCCATCTTGGCGATCTCCGTTGACTCCGCCACCGGCGCGCTGCGCGCGGCCGACGTCACTGTGTTACCTGGGGGGATGCCAACCAATCCCCCCAGACCTCCCTGACTTGTGCAGCCTCCGTCCGTACTCCCGGCGGCGTCGGCAGGGCCCCGCGAAGGCACCGGGACGGGCTCGGGCGGGGACGCGGGACTGGCACCATGGCTCGTTATGGCGGGATCGAAAAGATTTTGACCGGCCGGGGCTCGGCGTGGAATAAGTATCGATACGGGACCGTTCCGTATCGATAGTCCGGGGCAGGCCCCGGACGCCAGCTTCTTCTTCGACTTCCTCCTGGGAAGGACGCACCACTGTGGATGCACAGACGATCCAACGCCGCCGGTGGGTGATCCTCAGCGTGCTCGTCGTCGGGCTGCTCGCCATCGTCATCGACAACACCGTCTTGAACGTCGCGCTGAAGACGATCGCCGAGCCGGGCGGCAACGGGGGCCTCGGGGCCAGCCAGAGCCAGCTGGAGTGGGCGATCAACTCCTACACGCTGGTCTTCGCGGGCCTGCTGTTCACCTTCGGCGTCATCGGCGACCGGGTCGGCCGCAAGCGGATGATGATCGTCGGACTGGGGATGTTCGGCCTCGCGTCGCTGCTTTCGGCCTACTCGCATACGCCTGACCAGCTGATCCTCGCCCGGGCGGCGATGGGGCTGGGCGGCGCCGCGGTCATGCCGCAGACCCTGTCGATCATCTCCAACGTCTTCGAGCCGCGCGAGCGGGCCAAGGCCATCGGCATCTGGACCTCGGCCGTGGGGATCGGGGTGGCCATCGGGCCGGTGCTGGGCGGGGTGTTGCTCGCCCACTACTGGTGGGGCTCGGTCTTCTTGATCAACGTGCCGGTCACCATCGCGGGCGCGATCGCGGCGATGGTCCTCATCCCCGAGTCACGCAACCCCAGCCCGGGCAAGGTCGACTACGTCGGCGTGCTCGCCTCCGTCGTCGGGTTGATCCTGCTGGTCTACGGGATCGTGCAGGGCGGCGACAACGGCAACTGGCTCGGCGCGGGCGTGCTCGGCCCGATCTTCGGCGGCCTCGCGGTCCTGGCCCTGTTCGCCTGGCACGAGTCGCGCACCTCGCACCCGGCGCTGGACGTCCGGCTGTTCCGCGACCGGCGCCTGTCGGCCAGCGTGGGCGCCATCGCGCTGCTGTTCTTCGGCCTGGGCGGGGTGTTCTTCTTCACCAGCTTCTACCTGCAAAACGTCCGCGGCTACTCCCCGCTGGACGCCGGCCTGCTGGCCATCCCGTTCGCGGTCGGGCAGCTGCTGTCCTCGCCGCGCAGCGCCTCGCTGGTCTCCCGGTACGGGGCCAAGGCGGTCACCGCCGGCGGCATGGTGGTCAACGGCGTGGCGATCGCCGGGTACTCGGTGCTCGGTACCACGACGCCGATCGTCATCCTGGCGGTGCTGTACCTCATCCAGGGCATGGCGATGGGCTCGGCGATGCCGGCGGCGACCGCCGCGATCATGGACGTGCTGCCGCGCGAGCGGGCCGGCGCCGGGTCGGCGCTGACCAACACCTCGCGGCAGGTCGCCGTCGCGCTGGGCACCGCGGTGCTCGGCTCGGTCCTCGCCCAGGCCTACCGGTCGCACATGAGCCCGACGCTGGCGCACCTGCCCGCGGCGGCGCGCGATGCGGCCGCGCAGTCCATCTCCGCGACCCAGGGCGTGGCGGCTCACCTCGGCGCGGCGGGCCAGTTCCTGCTGGCCCCGGCGGGCGTGTCCTACGTTGACGCGATGCGCGTCACCACGGTGATCGCGGCGGTCGTCATCGTGGCGGGCGCGGGCGTGGTTGTCCGCTGGATGCCGGGGAAGCCGAAGGTTAACATGGACGAAATCATTGAGGCTGAGGTCGCCGCCGAGGTCGCCAAGGCCGAGCAGGAGCTCGCCGCGCTCCGCAGCCAGCGGGCCCTGGAATCCCAGTCCGAGAGGTAGCAAGATGCGTACCGAGGTCGAGGAGGCCGCGCGGGAGGACACCGCGCGCCGTCCCGGCCGGCCGCGCAGTGAGCGTGCCGAGCAGGCCATCCTCGACGCCACGCTGGAGGCGTTCGCCGAGCGTGGCGTCGAGGGCGTCCGGCTCGAGGACGTCGCGGCGCGCGCCGGAGTTGGCAAGGCCACCTTGTACCGGCGCTGGCCGGGCAAGGAAGAGCTGCTCATCGCCGCCTTGGCAGCCCTCAAGAGCCCGCTGCCGACGCCGCGCGGGGAGTCCGTGCGCGAGGACCTGACCGCCATGCTCGACGTGATCGCCCGCGACTCCGACGACCCGCGTTACGCGCGGCAGTTCGCGATGCTGCACGGCGAGGGTGAGTGCTACCCCAAGCTGATGGCCCGGTACAAGGAGACGGTGGTGGAGCCCCGGCGGGAGGCGATCCGCGAGGTGCTGCGGCACGGGGTGGCCACCGGCGAGCTTCGCCCGGACACCGACGTCGAGATCGCCATGCTGACGCTCACCGGCGCGGTCATGGCCCGCGGCAAGCACAACTGGTGCACGGCCGCCGCCCCCGGCTTCGCCAAGAGCGTCGTCAACCAGGTCCTGAGCGGGATCGCCGCCCGCTAGCGGCTAGCGGCTAGCGGCGCCCGGCCGGGTAGGGAGCTGCGCGGCAATTTAGGGAAGGCTCCCGATCCGGGCGCGTCCGCGCGTGCGTAACGTCGGTGATGTAAGTCAACGACGACCGGCCCGCGCGGGCCGGGACCGGGGGAGGCTCGTTCCATCATGTACACCGCACCACTCGTCAATGCCCCAGCGAAGCGGCCAGGGCCGTCGCTGCTGTGGCTCGCACTGCCCGTCGCGGTCATTGTCGGCGCGGCCCTTTGGATGATCTTCGGCTTCATCGGGCTCAATAACCAGGTCAACTCGCTGCAGCGGGTGCCGTTCCCGGGCCAGGGCGAGATCACCTTGCCGCACGGCGGAGGCTACGTCGTCTATTACGAGGGCCCCGGGGCATCAGGCGGGCACGTCCCCACGGGGGACATCAACGTGCGGCACCTGACGCCGGGCGTGGAGGCGAAGGCGATCACCCCGTATTCGGCTAGCGTCACCTACCACCTCGGGGGGCATTCCGGCGTGGCGATCGACACCCTGACGGTCTCCGGGCCGGGTAAGTTCCTCGTCGTCACGACCGCGCAGAACGCCCCGGCGGGAAGCGACCTCGCCATTGGCGGCAGCGTCGGCGGAAGCATCGTGGCCACCGTCGTCCCGGGCGTCATCCTCCTGCTGGCGGGCATCGGCGGCACCGTGGCGATCCTCGTGGTCCGGCACCGGAAGGCTAGCGGCCGGGGTGCTCCCGCCAGCGGTTGGTGATCGGCAGGCGCCGGTCGCGGCCGAAGTTCTTCTGGCTGATCTTCGGGCCCGGCGGGTACTGGCGGCGCTTGTACTCGGCGGTGTCGATCAGCCGGATCACCCGCTCCACGAGACCGGGGTCGTGGCCGGCGGCGATCAAGTCGGCCGACCCCATGTCCTTTTCCACGTAGTCGTCGATGATCGCGTCGAGGACCGCGTAGTCCGGCAGCGAGTCGGTGTCGAGCTGGCCGGGCGCCAGTTCCGCCGATGGCGGCTTGCTGATCGAGTTGGGCGGGATCGGGGCGAGGGCGCCGGCGCGCCCGGCCTGCTCGTTGCGCCACCTGGCCAGCGCCCAGACCAGGGTCTTGGGGACGTCCTTGATCACCCCGAACCCGCCGGCCGAGTCGCCGTACAAGGTGGAGTACCCCGTCGCGATCTCGCTCTTGTTGCCAGTCGTCAGCACCAGGTGGCCCTCGGCGTTGGACAGCGCCATCAGCGTCACGCCGCGCACCCGCGACTGCAGGTTCTCGGCCGGCAGCCCCGACGGCGGGAAGTCGGCGAGCTCAGTGGTGAACGCGTCGACCATGGCCTTGATCGGCACGATCCGCGATTGCAGGCCCTGGCGGCGCACGAGGTCCTCGGCGTCGCTCACCGAGTGATCAGTGGACCAGCGGCTCGGCATCAGCACGACGTGCACGTTGCCGGGGCCGATCGCGTCGGCGGCGATCGTCGCGACCAGCGCCGAGTCGATCCCGCCGGACAGGCCCAGGATGACGGTCCGGAACCCGTTCTTGCGCACGTAGTCACGGGTCCCGGTCACCAGCGCCGCATACACCTCGGCGAGGTCATCCAGCCGTGGCCAGAACGGGCCTTCGCCGGCGGCGGTATCGGCGTCGCGGTCCGCGCTGGTAGCGGCCGGGAGCGCGACCCGCTCGATCGTGATGACGCTACCGTCGCCCGCGTCAACCGGCTCGCCCGGCCGTGAGGGGCTGCCCGCGGGGGTGTGATCCGTGGTCGCCGCGCGGGCGGGGGCGCTGGTGGCGGCCGGGAGGTCGAGGTCGGTGACGATCAGCGCCTCCTCGAAGTGCGGCCCGCGGGCCAGCAGGTCCCCTGCGGCCGACACCAGGATCGAGTCGCCGTCGAAGACCAGCTCGTCCTGCCCGCCGACGAGGTTGCAGTAGGCCAGCGCCGCGCCCGCCTCCCGGGCGCGGCGGCGCACCAGGTCCAGGCGCACGTCGTCCTTGCCGCGCTCGTAGGGAGAGGCGTTCGGGACCACGAGCAGGCCGGCGCCCGCGTGCCGGGCAACGGCGACCGGACCGCCGTCTTGCCACAGGTCCTCGCAGATCGCGAGCGCGATGTCGACGTACTCCGTCGCCGCGCCGTCGCTGGCGGCCTCGCCGTCGCCGGTCCCGGGTCGGTCCCCGGCCGGGACCCGGAAGACTGGCAGCGTGTTGCCGGGGATGAAGTAGCGGTACTCGTCGAATACGCCGTAGTTCGGCAGGTGGTGCTTCGCGCTGGTGATGACCACCCGGCCGCCGTGCAGCACGGCGGCGGCGTCCAGCGGCGCGCCGGCCGGCAGGCCAGTGCGCGGCGCGAGGTCGGCCCGCCGGTCCAGGTAGCCGGTGACCACCGCGATCCCGCCGAGGCCTTCCACCCGCAGTCGCTCGGCCAGGTTGCGCAGCGCGCCGATCGACGCCTCCACGAACGACGCCCGCAGCGCCAGGTCCTCGACCGGGTACCCGGTCAGCGCCATCTCCGGGAACAGCACGACCCGCGCCCCGCGGGCGGCGGCCCGGCGCGTCCACTGGGCGATCAGTTCAGCGTTCCCGGCGAGGTCCCCGACAGTAGCGTTAACCTGAGCAAGCGCGATCCGCAAGTGAGCCACGTGATCAAGCTTAGGAGCGCTTCCAGCGCGACTGTTCACCAGGCGGCGCTCGCCGCCGGAGTGCTTGCGCGGCGGGGGCCGCCGGGCGGCGGCTCGCCGCGTGGTATGACAACGTAGGGCGTATGCTCTCACGCGTGGATGAAATCCCGCAGATCAACACGAGGATCCCCCATTCGGCGCGTGTCTATGATTACTTGCTCGGCGGTAAAGACAATTTCGAAGCCGATCGAATAGTCGCCAAGGCCGCTATCGAGGCATTTCCGGCGACTGCGGAGTCGGCGCGCGCCAACCGCACCTTCCTGTACCGCACGGTGAACTACCTGGTCACTGAGGCGGGCATCAGGCAGTTCCTCGACCTGGGCAGCGGGTTGCCGGCGGCCAGCAACGTGCACGAGGTCGCCCAGGCGACGGCGCCCGAGTCCCGGGTCGTCTACGTGGACAACGACCCGATCGTCCACGCGCACGCGCGTGCCCTGCTGGTCAGCGCACGCGAGGGGGCCACCGCCTATCTCCACGCGGACCTGCGCGATCCCGAGCCGGTCCTTGAGCAGGCGGCCAAGACGCTGGACTTCACCCAGCCAGTCGCGGTCCTGCTGGTCGGCATCTTGCACTTCATCCCGGACTCCGATGACCCGGCCGGAATCGTCAAGCGACTGGTGGACGCGCTTGCCCCGGGCAGTTACCTGGCCATCTCCCAGCTCGCCCCCGACATCGACCCGGTGATGACGGCCGGCATCCGCGCGATGAAGGAGCAAGGGCGCGACCTTGGCTTTATCCTCCGCGACCGTGCCCAGGTCGCCACGTTCTTCGACGGCCTGGACCTCGTCGAGCCGGGCGTGGTCCATATCTCCGCGTGGCGCCCCCGCACCGAGGAGGAAGCCCAGGCCCCCGGCACCCTCTGGGGCGGCGTGGCCCGCAAGTAACGGTCATCGGCCGCACTAGCCTGCTTGACGAACCTTCCGGCATCTCTTGCAGCATTGTAAGTAGATGTTCTAGCAACTCTGGAAGGAAATGCAGTCCCGTTCGCGGAGTACGCCACCAAACCCAGCTTCGTGAGCTGCGCGCGATGCGCAGCTCACCGGCAGGCAACTGGCTGAGTCGCAGGGCTGGCATCCAAGCAAGGTATCCAAGATCGAGGCGGGCAAGCAGACCCCGTCTCACGCCGACGTCCAGGCATGGTCGGTCGCATGCGCGAGGCCGGATCTCGCAAGTGAACTTGTAGCCTCGTTGCGTGCTCTCACCAAGCTCTCCGCTACGCGATTGGCCTTGGGGCAGGCTGGCGTCCGGTCGCCGCGGGCGCTCACGATCTGGCAACGGCGCTCGGCGCTTCCCTGGGTCGCTGTCTGGTTTTCGCGACCTTCCCCGCCATAAGAGAATGGAGTATGCGGATTCCACTGAAGGCAGGCCAGCGGCGCGCGCGCTGGCAGGACTGGTGGCTCGAGGTGAGCTCGGCCGCCGTCATCGTCGTGGTCGTGGTCATCTGCGTCGCTCGCGCGTGGACGGCGCCGCTGCTGCTGGAACCGCTGCTCGCCGTCCCGCCCGCGCTGGCCGGGATCGGGGTCGCCACCGCGAGGAAGCCGCTGGCCTACGGGGGGGCCGCGCTCGCGGCCGCCATCGTCATCGCGATAACGGCAACCGGCGCGACGCGCGGGGTGCCGGCCGCCACGATCGTGGCCATCATCGTCGTCACCGCCCTGAGCGCCGCCGCCACCGCCCTGAGCCGGGCCGGCCAGCAGCAGACCACCACGCAGCAGCAGCACCTCGCCAATGTCGTCTCGGTCGCCGAGGCCGCCCAGCGGGCGGTCCTGCGGCCGCTGCCCGAGCACGTTGGCCCGCTGGAGCTCGGCGTGGTCTACCTCGCGGCGGCGGCGGACGCGCAGGTCGGCGGCGACCTGTACGACGTGGCCAAGACCCCGCACGGCATCCGGGTGATCATCGGCGACGTGCGCGGCAAGGGCCTGGGCGCGGTCGAGGTCGCCGCCGACGTCCTGGGCATGTACCGCGAGGTCGCGCACGAGGTGCACACCTTGCCCGAGCTCGCCAGGCGCCTGGACGCGGGGCTGTCTCGCCGCTGGGGCGAGCACGAGGAGTTCGTCACGGCGCTGCTCGCGGAGATCAACCCCGAGGCAGGCCGGCTGACCCTGTTCAACTGCGGTCACCCGCCGCCCATGCTGGTCCCCGCCGGCGACGGCAGCGTCACGATCTTGGAAGTGCCCGCGCCAGCGCCCCCGCTGGGCCTGCTCACCCTCGGCGACCCGTCCGGAGCCAGCCTCTCGGTGAACCTGCGGCCGCGAGACCAACTGCTCCTGTACACCGACGGCGTCACCGAGGCACGGGACGCGGCGCGCCGGTTCTACCCGCTCGATGACCGGCTCGCGGTGCTCGCCGCCGCCGCGGCGCATGCCGCGCGGGCCAGTGCAGCCGGCGAGGACGGCAACGCCGCCGCGGGCCTGCTCGAGTTGCTGCGCGCGGACCTGGTCAAGCACGTCGGCGCGCCGCTGGATGACGACGCCGCCCTGCTGCTGATCCGTTCCCCCGCCGCCTGGTCAAGCCCGCGCCGCAGCAACCCGCGGGCGGTCACCGCCTGAGGGGCCGGCAAAGGCAGTGCGGTGAAGACAGTGCGGTGAAGACAGTGCGGTGAAGACAGTGCGGGTAAAGACAGTCAATAGAACGTAACCGCCAGGAAACCGGGGACGTCCGCCAGCGCTGGTACGTTGGCGTGTCAGCGCCCCCGCCACACGCCCGGCGTCGTCGTCGGCTGCAGGAACGTCTAAGGTGATAGTCGTGGACAGGCAGGAAGAGTTCGTACTGCGCACGCTGGAAGAGCGGGACATCAGGTTCGTCCGGCTCTGGTTCACCGACGTGCTCGGTGCCCTTAAGTCCGTCG
>JAICUO010000157.1 GCA_025935815.1 Streptosporangiaceae bacterium | reverse complement strand
GACGGCGACGGCGACGGCGACGGCGACGGCGACGGCGACGGCGTGAGGGCCGAGGAGCCCGTAGTCGCTGAGGCGGACGCGGCCGACGAGGCCGCGGACGGGCAAGCCCAGGAGCCGGAGCGGGAAGGCGAGGCTGCCGCGGAAGCCGTCCCGCAAGCGGATGCCGATGCCGATGCCGATGCCGAGCAGGGTGACCCGGATAAGGAAGCGCTGGACGAGAGCACGGTTACGGAGCCGGCCGGAGCGGCAGACGATACGCGGGATGAGGCCACGGAAATCCCGGCGGTCACCTACGCGACAGGTCCGCGCCTGCGCCGGGTCCGGTCACTGCCCGCACCGCCAGTGGGCGACGAGTAGCCAAAAAGAAATCTCCGCAGGCCGACAGCCGACCTGCGGAGATTTCTGCTAGTTGTCGGATTTTCAGGCGTAATGCCCGCTTTGGGGGATCTAGGGCAATTAGATAAATGGCTAACCATAGCCGCCTTGAGCGAGGCGGAGAATTCTCGCCATCGACTCGCCCGGAACTCCAGCATCGCACCACCACGATCCTTCGTGTCCCGCACGAGGACGCGGCCGACCCCGTCGGCCGCGGCCTCCACGCAGTTCCCACCCTGCGAACCTGAGTATGAGGACTTGACCCAGGCCAGGTTGCCATCAATCACGGATTTCGCTCCTTATCTGGCGTATCAACTCTCGGGATTCACGTGCCGAGAGCGCGGATGCGCGGATCAGGCTGATCACGGTCATGAGGTTAGCCACCTCCGCGCGCCCTTCGATGATCCGCCCGCCGCCGTAGCATTCCGTGTAACACACGCTCGGACCGTCGGTGAACTCATACAGGGATATCGGGCCGTCCGCTCCGGCGTGATTATCGGCCGTGAACGGAAGAACCTGCAGGACTACACCCGGCGCGCCTGAGACTTCAAGCAACCTGTCCAGTTGCGCCGCCATGACCGTGCGCCCACCCGTGACATGCCGTACGACACTTTCGTCCAATACGTACCACAGCAGCGGTGGTTTCTCACGGTTTACCACTTCTTGCCTCTCGATCCGGGCCGCGACGAGGCGGTCGAGCTCCTCGCCGCTGTCCATCGGGCGTCCGGACCGGATCAGTGCCCTGGCATAGTCCTCCGTCTGGAGCAGCCCGGGGACCGCGCCAAGTTCCCAGCCGTGGATGCGGAGCGCCTCCCGCTCAAACGGGATGACCGGGGCGAAGAATGCCGGGTAGGCCTCCCTCGCCACCAGTCCCTGGAGCGTGGTGAACGTGCCTGGCGTGCCGAACAGTTCGTCGCAGCGAGTGGCGAAGTCCACCGTCGGCGCCTTGTCCATCGTCTCGATCCCACTGATCAGCGAGGCCGAGTAGCCGAGTTTCGCGCCCATCTCGACCTGCGTCCAGCCGAGATGCTGGCGCCAGGACCGCAGTTGCCCGGCGAACGCGGCGAGCGCGCTGGCTTTCATTTCAGACACAGCAGACTGCACCGTACTGACCCCCTAGTTTCACTACGGGAAGTGATACTGCACTCACCCCCAGTGCAGCGTGTCTCGGCAACAAAGATAGTGTGGATCTGCCATCGTTGACTTGCGAAACCCCTCAAGGCTCTGAAACTCGACACATAGCAGCACGCCGGACGGGGGCCGAGACCGTGATCATGTACCTCTGGACAGTGCCCGCCAGCACAGGGCCCGCCAGCACAGGGCAAGGCAGCACAAGGCAAGGCAGCACAGGGCAAGGCAGCACAGGGCAAGGCAGCGACGGGGGCACCGCGCGAAGGGCCAGCGGGGTGACCGACAGCGCCAGCACCGCGCGCCAGGCCGCGGAGGCGCTGCTGCGAAACGGACAGGCCGGGTCCGCGTATATCGAGTGCGCCTACACCGCGATGGCCACCCGCACCCTCAGCCTGTGCTACGTGCGCACCGGATCGGGCTGGTCGGGGCAACTTGGCCAGGCGGGCCAGGTGGTGTGGACCCCGTTCAGCGCCCAGGGTTCATCGGGACAGCCGGGGACACCAGGGCAGTCGCCATGGCAGCGATACCCTCGCCCCGCCCGGTAAGGCCAAGCCCGTCCGTGGTGGTGGCCGACAGGCTCACCGGCGCGCCCGAAAGCGCCTGGGACAGCGCCGCGATCGCCTCGGCGCGGCGCTGGCCGAGGCGAGGGCGGTTGCCGATCACGCACACGGATACGTTCCCGATGGCGAACCCCGCCTCGGCCACCAGCCGGGCGGTCTCGCCAAGCAGGACGACACCGGAAGCACCCGCCCACTCCGGCCGCGCCGTGCCGAAATGAACGCCGAGGTCACCAAGCCCGGCCGCCGACAGCAACGCGTCGCAGGCCGCGTGCGCGGCCACGTCGCCGTCGGAATGCCCGGCCAGGCCCATCTCGCCGGGCCAGAACAGTCCGGCCAGGTGCAGCGGACGCCCTTCCTGGAGCGGATGAACGTCAACCCCAATCCCGGTGCGCGGCATGCTTTCCAAAGTCACGCGCCGCAGTGTATCGGGACGGGATGGCATGGACTAACAGGGAAGTCCCGGCCTCGGCGAAATGCCCCGAGGGGCATTCAGCAGGCTAGTTGGCCAGGACCTCGTCGAGGAGGGCCTCGGCCTTGTCCTCGTTGGTCTTCTCGGCGAGCGCCAGCTCGCTGACCAGTATCTGTCGCGCCTTGGCCAGCATGCGCTTCTCGCCGGCGGACAGGCCGCGCTCCTTGTCCCTGCGCCAGAGGTCCCGGACAACCTCAGCAACCTTGTTGACGTCGCCTGAGGCCAGCTTCTCCAGGTTGGCCTTGTACCGACGCGACCAGTTGGTGGGCTCCTCTGTGTGCGGAGCGCGTAGCACTTCGAACACTCGCTCCAGACCCTCGGCGCCGACCACGTCCCGCACGCCGACGAGCTCCGCATTGTCCGCAGGTACCCGTACGGTCAGGTCACCCTTGTCGACCTTCAGGACCAGATAGGTCCTCTCCTCGCCCTTGATGGTGCGAGACTCAACGGCTTCGATGCGAGCAGCCCCATGGTGGGGGTATACGACGGTATCGCCGACCTTAAAAGACATCTGGCAAGTACCCCTTCCGCTGAAGGCCATCTTACCACGTCCTGCACCGTCGATAAACGGCCCTAGAGCGCGATTACGCAGGTCAACGGGCCAATTTCGAGCATACGCAAGCGTACTTGCAGGCCTGGTGTCCGCTAGACTCGCCCGTCCCGGCTAGTCGCGCGCCTGATGAGGTACCGAAGCGAGCTGGGACGACTGGCGTCACTGTCCGTCGCCGCTGACGTATCCAGTCTACTCCGCTCAGCGCTCCTCGTCGTCGCGATCTCGCGTCATACTGGGAAGCAGGGAGGGAGGAGGAAGTCCCGTGAGCTTCGCCAGCGAGCCGGGGCGGGACGACAATGGCCTGCCGCCGGTCAACATCGAGATCCCGGATGACGCCCGGGAGCTCGCCAGGGACGTGCTGGCCTACCACCGTGAGCAGCGCGCGAAGCGACGGCGCGAGCGGCTGGTGCGGATGCTCGGGCCGCTGGCACGGCTGGGCTTCGTCCGGAACGGGACCATCTTCCCGGTGATCGCCACCTGCGTGGCCATGTCAATGCTGGCCGGCGCGATGCTGTCGGTGATCACGATCAGCCCCGCGTCGGCACCGACGATCGACCGGTCACCGCTGGCCACCGCGAGCGGGAGCGGCACCGCCACCCTCCCGGAAGACCTGGTGAGGATCAACGGGGGGCTGGTATCGACTCGCACCCTGACCAGGTCGGTCCTGGTGCTCATCCCGACGGGCTGCCCGGTCCCCCCGGGAAGCCATTGCGGCGCCGTCCTGGCGGGCCTGGCGCGGCAGGCGCACGCCTCGAGCGTGGGCGTCTACTTCGTCTACTACGCGGGCAAGTCTGACGGCCTCGCCGACCTGGCGACGCTGACGCCCCGCTACGGGGACGGCGTCGCCCAGACCGTGTACGACGTCAGCGGCCTGCTCTTCTCCGATTTCCAGCCATTCGTGGTCACCGCGCTCCTGGTGCACGGCGACGCCCTGGTCGACGTGCGACGCTCGTTCGGGCCGGGGTTCGACCTGACCCCCGCCATGCGCTCCCTCAGTGCCACCCATTAGCATTTCTACGCGCTGTAGGACGTGTTATTGAGGAGGCAAACGCCCGTGATCCGCCGCAGCCCCGGCAAGGCCGTTGCGCGCCGTATGCTCATCGCCGCCGTCGTCGCGCTGGTTCCGGCGCTCGCCGGGTGCGAGGCAGGGCTGAACGCCCCGACGCTGGAGTTCCACCCGGCGTCGAACGGCGCGCATGACGTCGTGAACGACATCACCATCAGCAATGCCCTGGTCCTCGGCCCGGAATCCGGATCGACGCTCCCGGCGGGCGGTTCGGCCAGCTTCTTCGTCGGCTTGTACAACGGCGGGCAGGGCGACGACACGCTGCTGAGCGTGTCGGCGCCCACCGCGGCCAAGAGCGTGACGATCGACGGCGGCTCGGTGAGCCTGCCCGCCCAGGCGAGCGCCAACCTGACCGGCCCGGAGCCGAAGGTCGTGTTGTCCGGGCTGACCCGGCCGCTGAGCGGCGGCCAGGCCATCCCGGTCATCTTGGACTTCCAGCACGCGGGCGCGGTGACGCTGGACGTCCCGGTCATGCCGCAGTCCTACGAGTACGCGAACCTCTCGCCGCCCGCGAGCGCCTCGGCGACGCCATAACGACTCACGGCAAACGTGAGGGCCGTTGCGAGAGACATTGCCCTTGCCACGGCCCGTCGCCCCTTTCGGGGGCACGCCCCGGGAGATAGCTGCCCAGACGTCAGCCTGCCTCAGCCAACGGACTCGAACTTGTAGCCCAGCCCCCGGACCGTCACGATGTGCCGGGGCTTGGCGGGGTCGGCCTCGACCTTGGCCCGGAGCCGCTTGACGTGCACGTCCAGGGTCTTGGTGTCCCCAACGTAGTCCGCGCCCCACACCCGGTCGATGAGCTGCATGCGGGTGAGCACGCGGTCGGCGTTGCGGAGCAGGACCTGGAGCAGCTCGAACTCCTTCAGCGGGAGCTGGACTGGCTCGCCGCGCACGCTGACGACGTGCCGTTCCACGTCCATCCGGACGGGCCCGGCCTCCAGCGTCGACTCCGCGACCTCCTCGACATCGCCGCGGCGGCGCAGCACGGCGCGCATCCGGGCCACGAGCTCGCGGGAGGAGAACGGCTTGGTGACGTAGTCGTCGGCGCCGAGCTCCAGGCCCACTACCTTGTCGATCTCGCTGTCCTTGGCGGTCAGCATGATCACCGGGACGCTGGAGCGCTCGCGCAGCGACCGGCAGACCTCGCTGCCCGGCAGCCCGGGGAGCATCAAGTCGAGCAGTACGAGGTCGGCGCCGGTCCGGTCGAACGTCTCCAGCGCGTCCGGGCCGGTCGCGCAGACGGCTACCTCGAAGCCTTCCTTGCGGAGCATGTACGAGATCGCGTCGCTGAACGACTCCTCGTCCTCGACCACGAGCACGCGTGTCACTGAACTGCCTCCTGACGCAGTGGAACCCACAAGGTGAAGGTGGAACCCTGGCCCTCCACGCTTCGCACGGTGACCCGGCCGCCGTGGGCGGCCATGACGTGCTTCACGATGGCGAGGCCGAGCCCGGTGCCTCCGGTGGCTCGCGAGCGGGCCGGGTCTACCCGGTAGAACCGTTCGAAGATCCGCTCCAGGTCCCGTTCCGGGATCCCGATGCCCTGGTCGGTGACGCTGATCTCGACGCCGCCATCTCCAGGGGTCGCCACGTTGACCACGACCTTGGTGCGCTCGGGGCTGTAGACGACCGCGTTCTCCAGCAGGTTGCGCAAGGCGGTGACGAGCAGGTCCTCCGCGCCGAGGACCGAGGCGCCGCGAATGCCCGCGGACGTGAGCGTGATCCCGCGCGCGTTGGCCTTCATCCGGCACCGGTCAAGTGCCTCGGCGACCGCCGCGTCGACCTCCACCGGCCGGGCGTCGGGGATCGGCTCGGCGGCCTGGATCCGGTTGAGCGTGATCAGGTCCTGGACCAAGAAGGTGAGCCTGGCCGCCTCCTGGCGCATCCGCCCGGCGAACCGCCGGACCGCCTCGGCGTCATCGGCCGCGTCCTCGATCGTCTCGGCCAGCAGCGCCAGCGCGCCGACCGGGGTCTTCAGCTCGTGGCTGACGTTGGCGACGAAGTCGCGGCGCACTTCCTCCACGCGCCGCGACTCGGTCTGGTCCTCGGCGAGCACCAGCACCAGGCCGCCGCCGCCCACAGCGCCCGACAACGGCGCCACGCGCACCGCGAAGCTCGTGGTCCGCCCGCCGAAGCGGGGGACCGGGACCTCGATCTCGGTCTCGCGGATCTCCCCGTCCCGGCGGACCTGGCGGGCGAGCGCGAGCAACTCGCTAACCATGAGCCGCTCGCCCTTGACGATGCCGAACGCCCGGGCGGCGGCGCTCGCGCGCAGCACGCGGTCGGCGCTATCGAGGACGACGGCCGAGGAAGACAATACGGCGAGCACGGACGCGATGCCGGGGGGCAGCTTCGCGGGCTGCTGCGAACCCCGCAAACGGGTGCCGCGCGGCTGGCGCGCACCTCCGCCGACCTTGATTCTTACAGCCACGGTATCCCTTTACCGCGTGACCAACGCCGTGACCTGTCCATACTCACGTATCCGATGGTATGCGGACGCGCCTATCCGGCCACAATCCGGCGGTTGCGGAAATTTCACACTTTCCTCAATGTTCACTCAGTTGTCCCTAAGTTGGCATCTAGGATTCACGCGATATTCGCCGCCCGCCCGCCGGCAGTTTACCCGCGCCTGCGGCTTACCGGCCCTGGTTCTTCACCGCTTCGGCGGCGGCGACCGCGGCGGCGGGGTCCAGGTAGCGGCCCGGGGCAGCGGGCCGGACGGAGGCGTCAAGCTCGTAAAGCAGGGGGATTCCGGTCGGTATGTTCAGCCCAGCGATCGCGGCGTCGCTGATCCCGTCCAGGTGCTTGACGAGCGCGCGCAGCGAGTTCCCGTGCGCGACCACCAGGACGGTCTTCCCGGCGACAAGGTCGGGCACGATCTCGTCGTACCAGTAAGGCAGCAGCCTGGCAACCACATCCCGCAGGCATTCGGTGCGCGGCATTAGCTCCGGCGGCAGGCTCGCATACCGGGGATCGCCCACCTGGGACAACGGGTCGTCGTCGGCGATCGGCGGGGGCGGCACGTCATACGACCGCCGCCAGATCATGAACTGCTCGTCGCCGAACTCCTCGCGGGTCTGCGCCTTGTCCTTGCCCTGCAGCGCGCCATAGTGGCGCTCGTTCAGCCGCCAGCTCCGGCGCACCGGCAACCAGCTGAATCCGGCTGCCTCCAGAGCGTAGTTAGCGGTCTGGATGGCCCGGGTAAGTACCGATGTATGCACCACGTCGGGGCGCAGCCCCGCGTCGAGGAGCATCCGGCCGCCGGCCGAGGCTTCCTGAATGCCCTTGGCCGCGAGGCTCACGTCCACCCATCCGGTGAACAGGCCCTTAGCGTTCCAGTCGCTCTCACCATGGCGCAACAACACGAGGTTTCCCATGCGAGCCAGGGTATCGGCCCGCCCGCGCCCTGACTGGGCCGGATAGCCCCCGGGAACATGAACCGGAAAGGCGCGGTTGGTTACGTCTGTGTCGACTCCCTCCCGTCATGCCCAGGAACGTCGCCCTACGCGGCGAAATCGCCTGCGGCGCATCGCGACGCTGAGCGTGCATACCTCCCCGCTCGACCAGCCGGGGACTGGTGACGCCGGCGGCCTCAACGTCTACGTCGTCGAGGTGGCCAAGCGGCTGGCGGAGCTGGGGACCGAGGTGGACGTCTTCACCCGGGCGGTCTGCCGGGACACCCCGCCGCTGGCCGAGCTGGCGCCCGGGGTGACCGTGCGCAGCGTGGTGGCCGGCCCTTTCGAGGAACTGGACAAGACCGACCTGAACGGGCAGGTGTGCCCGTTCACGCTGGAGGTCCTGCGGGCCGAAGCCGAAGCCGAGCCGGGGCGGTATGACCTGATCCACGCGCATTACTGGCTGTCGGGCAAGGTCGGCGCGGCGGCCAAGGAGCGCTGGGGCGTCCCGCTCGTTCAGTCGATGCACACCCTGGGCAAGGTGAAGAACGCCGCGCTCGCCGACGGGGACGCGGCCGAGCCGGAGCTGCGCATCCGCGGCGAGCACGAGGTGGTGGCGGCGGCCGACCGGCTGGTCGCCAACACGGCCCAGGAGGCGAGCCAGCTCATCGAGCTGTACGGCGCCGACCCGGCCCGGGTGCGGACGGTCAGCCCGGGAGCTGACCTGAGCGTCTTTCGGCCCGGCGACGGCCCGGACGGCAAGCGGCAGGCCCGGCGGGACCTCGGCCTTGACCCGGACGCGATCATCTTGCTGTTCGCCGGGCGGGTCCAGCCGCTGAAGGGGCCGGACGTCATGCTCAAGGCGGCGGCGCGGCTGGTCGAGGGCGACCCGGCGCTGCGGGCCAGGCTGCGCGTCGTCCTGGTCGGCGGCCCGAGCGGCAAGGCGTCCCGTGCCGACCCGGACGGGATGCGGGAGATGGCCGCGCGCCTGGGGATCGGCGACCTGCTGCAGCAGGAGCCGCCGTGCCCGCAGGCCGAGCTGGCGCAGTGGTACCGGGCCGCGACGCTGGTGCTCACCCCTTCTCATTCGGAGTCGTTCGGGCTGGTGGCGCTGGAGGCGCAGGCATGCGGGACGCCGGTGGTGGCGGCGAGCGTCGGTGGCCTGCGCACCGCGGTGCGCGACGGCTACTCCGGCGTGCTCGTGAACGGCCATGACCCGGCGGTCTGGGCGCGCGCGCTGCGCCAGCTGGTGACCGCGCCCCGGCGGCTGGCGGCGCTGTCGGAAGGCGCGTGGCGACACGCGTCCGCTTTCGGCTGGTCCGCTACAGTAGAACGGCTGGCGTCGGTGTATACCGGTGCAATGGAAGAGGTCGCCGCCCGGGTCGGGGCGTGAGGGCACAAGTCGGGGCATAAAGGGCAGAAAACATGGGGCCTGGGGAGGCGATAGCGTCGGTGCTGGACGGTCTTGGCCTGCCCTATGAGCGGCCAGAACCGGACAGCTTCCTGGTCAAACTGCCCGGGAATCATAAGCTCGCCACCATGACGTGGCTGGTCGTCGGCCAGCACAGCCTGCAGGTGGAGGCGTTCTTCTGCCGCCAGCCGGATGAGAAGCACGCGGAGTTCTACCGGTTCCTGCTGACCAGGAACGCCCGCATGTACGGCGTCCACTTCGCGCTGGACAAGGTCGGGGATGTCTACCTGACCGGGCGGCTGCCGCTGGCCGCCACGCGTGCGGACGAGATCGACCGGCTGCTCGGCTGCGTCCTCACCTATTCGGACGAGACGTTCGACGAGGCGCTGAAGATCGGCTTCGGGACCGCGATCCGGCGCGAGTGGGCCTGGCGGGAAAAGCGCGGCGAGAGCCTGGCCAACCTGATGCCGTTCAAGTCGCTGATCGATGAAGGGGACGCCTCGTGAGCGTCCATCCTCACGTGAGCGTCGACAACCTGCTATGCGTGATCTTCGCGCTGCTCACCGCCGGGAGCAACGCGGGCGCGGCGGTCTTGCAGCGCAAGGCGGCCGCCCAGGTCCCGCCGGAGAGCGCCATGCACGTCTCGCTGGTGAAGGACCTCATCCGGCGGCGGGTGTGGCTGGCCGGGATCGCCCTGGTGGCGGTGGCGGCGGTGTGCCAGGCGGCCGCCCTGGCGTTCGGCCCGATCGCGCTGGTGCAGCCGATCTTCATCATCGAGCTCCCGCTGACGCTGCTGCTGGCGATGCTGGCCAACCGGCACTCGCCGCGGCTGCTGCCCTGGAAGGCCATCGCGCTGACCACCATCGGCCTCGGCGGCGGCCTGGCCGCCGCCGCGCCCAGCGGCGCCACCGAGACCGCGCCGAACACGATCTGGGCGATCACGCTCATCGTCACCGCGGGGTTCGAGCTGGTGCTGATCACGGCGGCGCTGGCGCGACGCGGCGAGCCCCGGGCGGCGCTGCTCGGCCTGGCCGCCGCCTGCGGGTACGCGCTCACCGCGGCCACCTTGAAGAACGCGATGGCCGACCTCAACAGTGGCGGCGCCGTGACCATGTTCACCAACTGGCACATCTACGCGACCGCTGTCTTCGGGGTGGGCGCGCTGTTCCTGCTGCAAAACGCGCTGCAGGCGGGCAGCCTGGTCGCCTCGCAACCCATGCTCACCGTGGGTGACGCCCTGATCAGCATCAGCTACGGAGTCACCTTGTTCAGCGAGGAATTGCGGACCGGCTGGTGGCTGGTGCCGCAGATCGTCGCGCTCGCCATGATCATCATGGGTTGCATCCAGATCGCAAAATCCCCGCTCGCCTCGGAGGCATCTCCACTGGTTTCGGAGGCCGTCGCCCCGGTACAGTTAGGCCGTGAACAGGCTGGGCGATCTCGAGCGGGCCATTATGGAAGTACTCTGGCGGACGGACTCAGCGCTGACGGTCAGAGAGGTGAGCAACGGGCTTCCCCAGAGCCTGGCCCACACCACTGTCATGACGGTGCTCGACAGGCTGGCCAAGAAGGGGTTCGCGCGCAGGGAACGGGACGGCCGCGCATGGCGGTACCGGCCCGCCGCGACTCGCGAGGCGTATGTGACGGAACTAATGCTCACCGCCCTCGATCAGACGGGCGACCGGGATGCGGCGCTGGCGCGGTTCGCGCAGAGCGTCACCGGTGCCGAGGCCGAGGTGCTGCGTGACGCCCTCGCGCGCATCGAGGCCGAGGGAGATATCGGGATCGGGTTATGGGGGAACTGGCCGACGCGACACTGCTCGCCGCGGTCGCCGTGGGAAGTGTGCGGGGAGCGAGCGCGCTGCTGTGCGCCTCCTGGCCGCGCCGGTCTCCGGCGGCCGCGATTTTGCTGTGGCAGGCGCTGGGCCTGGCCGGCGGCCTTGCCGCCGTCGGCGCGTTCTTCGCCATCGGCGTTAACACCGAGGGCACCGGGGTCGCCACTGGCCTGCTCGCGGTCGCCCGCCGGATGGCCAACGGCCAGCTGGCCAGCGCGGGGCAGCCGCCCCTGATCACCCTCGTGCAGATCACCTGCCTGGCGGCGGGCATCACCTTGCTGGCCATCTTGTGGTGGGTGCTCATCATGGCGTTCGCGGCGGTACTGCACGCCCGGCGGCGGCAACGCGAACTGCTGGCCCTGCTCGCCCATGGCGACCCCAAGGCACCCGGCGCCCTCGTGGTGGACCATCCCGGCGCGGCGGCCTACTGCCTGCCGGGGATCCGCTCGAAGATCGTTGTCAGCGTGGGCACGCTGGACCTGCTCGCCCCGGCCGAACTGGCCGCCGTGCTCGCGCATGAGCGCGCCCACTTGCGCGCCCGGCACGACCTCGTGCTCATCCCGTTCACCTCACTGCGCCGGGCCCTGCCCCGGTCCCGGATGGTCGCCCAGGCGCACCGCACCGTCGCCCTCCTCGTGGAGATGATGGCTGACGATCACGCGCTGCGGGCGCTGAGGGTCTTGGGGGCACTGCCCGCGCGGGAGCTTCTTCCGGCGCGGGAGCTGGCCAAGGCGCTGCTGCGCTTCGGGGCGGCGGGGACCAGTTGCGCTCCCGAGGGCGCGCTGGCGGTCGTCAGCGCGTCTGCCGAGGGAGAGATCACCGCCCGGGTCAGCCGGCTGCTGGAGCCCCCGCCGCCGCTATCGCGCGCGGCGCAGGCGGGCGTCGTGCTTGCTTCCGCCGCCCTCGTGGCAGGGGTGCTGGTCCTGCTCGTCGTACCCTGACGGCCGTCATCCCCTGGCCGGCGATGGCCAGGGCCGGTTACCAGGGTCCGTAGGGACCGTTGCTGCTGCCCCTGCCCTTGTGGAACTCCTTGACCTTGGGGCGAACGTCCACGAGGTAGATCGACGCCGCGACGAAGGCAGCCACCGACAAGAACCCGATCGCGCCGCCGTAGGCGGCGGCGTACAGGCCGATGGCGACGGCCACGCCGAGGATGATCAGCCAGATCGGCTTGGTCTGCTTGCCCGCCGCCGGGAACGCCTGCGTGGGCCGGGTGATCGCGTCGATGAAGGCCCAGGCCTCGACGACGAACGCCGCCACGGCCAAGGCTACGAAAAAATATGCCAGCGGAGCGTAGGCCCCGTTACCCATTATTCCGACCACGAGGTCAACCTACCTGTTCTCAGGAGGGATCGGCGCTGTCGCCGGATTCGGAATCGCCGTCGGGCTCGGCCGGCGGCGGGTTGCGGGTCACCGAGATCACCTCGGCGGTGGTCGCCGACGGCTGCGCCTCCCGGCGGAACGACTCGTAGATCTCGACCAGCACCTGCTTTTGCCGCTCGGTCAGGTGCGGGTCGGTCAGCACCGCGGCCCGCACCCCGGAGTCGGCCGGACGATCCTCGAGGATTCCCGCCTGAACGTACAGTGCCTCCGCGGAGATGCGCAGCCCCTTCGCTATCTGCTGCAAGATGTCGGCGCTGGGCTTGCGCAGCCCGCGCTCGATCTGGCTGAGGTAGGGGTTGGACACCCCGGCCGCCTCCGCGAGCTGGCGAACCGACTTCCCCGCCTGCTCGCGCTGCTGCCTGATGTAGTCACCGATGCCGCTCATGCTTGCTTCTGCCTCCCGCGCGGGTACGCATCAGAACCGCGCTCACGCCCCCATGCTACCCGGCGCGCTTGCTAAAGCAAGCGTTCAGTTGGCCGGGGGCTGGCGAAGAGCCGGCGTTGGTCAGCGGGGCGGGATTCCCAGGAACTCGCGGGCCGCGGCGGGGATCATTGGCGGGCGCTGGGCCAAGGTCGCGGCGTCCGCGGCCCGCTGGACGAGCTCAGCGTTGCCCGAGACGGGACGCCCGCGCGCGAACGTGAGCGTGTCCTCCATGCCGACCCGCAGGTGGCCGCCCGCGGCCAGCGCGCCGAACATGACCGGAAGGGTGGTCCGCCCGATGCCGGTGGCCGACCAGGTGGCCCCGGGCGGGAGCCGCTCGACGGCGGCGGCGAGCGTGGCCACGTCACCCGGCATGCCCCCGGGCACGCCCATCACCAGGTCGCAGTGCACATGCCCGCCAGCCGGGGGCCCGAACTCCGCGAGCAGCCGGTGCAAGGCCGCGATGTGCCCGAAGTCGAACAGCTCGAACTCCGGGACGACGCCGCGCTCGAGGGTCAGCTGGTACAGGTCTTTGATGAAGCCCCAGGGGTTGGCGAACACGTCATCGCCGAAGTTGACGGTGCCGCAGGTGAGCGAGCAACCGTCCGGCTGCGCGTCCAGGACCGCCAGCCGCGCCTCGAAGGGATCGGTAACCGCTCCCCCAGTCGAAAGCTGCACGATGAGGTCACTAGCGGCGCGCAGCGCGGCGACTGTGTCCTTCAGGCGGCCAACGTCCAGCGTGGGCTGGGCGTCGTCATCGCGGATGTGCACGTGGATGACCGCGGCGCCAGCCTTCTCGCACTCGGCGGCGGTCCGGGTCAGCTCGTCCAGGGTCACCGGCAGGGCCGGCGCCGAGGCCTTGTCGGCCTCCGCTCCGGTCGCCGCGACCGTGATGAGGGTGGAAGTCATGCTGTTGCCTCCCGGATCATGCTGTTGCCTCCCGGATCATGCTGTGCCGTCGATCATGCTGTGGTCACCGCGGAGAGGTGGTCCCGGGCGAACGCGAGGGTCTCGGCGAGGTCG
>JAICUO010000487.1 GCA_025935815.1 Streptosporangiaceae bacterium | reverse complement strand
TAGTGACGCTCGGGCGGCCGGTGGTCGTTCCGGTCTGGACTTGGCGGGCGTGCGCCGCCTCGGGGGTACTGACCATGCTCTGACGTTTGCCTTGGAGTCTGGTTACACGTCCGTAGACGGCCGTGACGGTGGCTGCAGGTCCACGCCGGTCACGTAGCGTACGATTACCGTAACTATCAGGTGCTACTGTACAAGAGACTACTTAAGTCTAGTAAAGCGACCCGCGGGAACTACCCAAGAATTCGCAGATTACCGGGACTGGCTCTCGCGCGGGGCCGGATTAGTAACGTCCGCCGCGACGCGGGTCGGCATGGCCGTCCGCGTAGTCTGCCGCGCCGGGCCGGTAGCCGTGCCGGGCATCGGCGGGTTGACCAGCGCCGGGCGCCGGATTGGCCGGGGAACTGCCCGGTGATGTGCCCTCCCGGTAGTAGCCACGGCCTTCCGGGTAGCCACGGCCTTCCGGGTAGCCGCCCCCGGTCGGGTAGGCACCGGTAACCGGGGAAACTCCGCCTTCCGGGTAGGCACCGCCCGCCGGGTAAGCCCCGCCCGCCGGGTAGGCGCCGTTGTCCGGGTAGGCACCGCCCGCCGGGTAGGAACTGCTGGCCGGGTAGGCGCCGGTCGCCGCGTACCCGGTGCTTGAGCCTGCGCCGCCGGGTGCCGTAGTGCCTGGCGCGGCACCACCGGGCAGGGTGCCATAACTGCCAGACGTATAGCTTCCGGAGGGGTAGCCGCCCGAGGCGTAGTTCCCGCTGCTGTGCCGTCCGGTGCTCTCCGGCCTGCTCGGGTAGTTCCCGGTGACGCCCGCGGGGTAGGCGCCGGTCAGTTGACTGGCGGTTCCGTAGCCCGCGCTGGCGCCCGAGCCAGGCAGCGCGTACGGATCGGCATCGGCCTTCGGCAGCGGCGGCCGGCCCTGGTAGCCCTGTGAGGCGCGGGAAGCGGGCTCGCCGGGAGTCGGCTGCTGGTAACGATGGGCCGCGCCCGGCTGGGCGCCGCCGCCAGCGGGCGGCAGCTGGGGCCGTGCCCGTGGTGGCTGCGCGGTTGGGGGCGGCACTGATTGTGGCTGCGCTGGTTGTGACTGCGCTGCTTGCGGCTGTACGGCTTGCGGCTGCATGGCCTGCGAAGATCCGGCCGGCGACTGCCCGAACCGCGGGGGGGTGGCCTGATCGCGGGGGATGGCCGGATAGCGGGCGGTGACCGCGTACGGGTCGCTGCCCGTTGGCGACGAGCCGCCCTGCGGGCGGTCGTCCATCGTGAACACCTGGGTCGTCTCCCCGGTGTCCCGGCCCGATCGCCGTGACCCCTGGTAGCTGCGCGCGTCCGCGGCCGCCATGGCCTCCCGGGAGAACAGGGGGCTGGTCAGCGGGTCATCGTCACGCGCGGATCCCGTCGGGCTGGCGTGCCGGGGGCCGCCACTGCTCAGCGGGCCAGGACCACGGAGCGAATCAGCACCGCGGAGCGAGCTAGGGCTGTGCAGCGAGTCGCTGCCGCGCGGTGACTCGGGGCCGCCAACCGGCTCGGTACCCCAGACCGAGCTGGCGCCACTGGCCGGACGCGAGGTTGTCGGGGAATATGAGGGGCTTTCCCCGCGGGCGGCACCGCCGCCAGTCGGGTAGTTCCCAGTGCTGTACTCGGTGGTGCTGTAGTCGGCCGTGCTGTAGCCGCCGTTGCCGCGGGCCGTGCTGTAGCCGCCGCTACTGCGGCCGGGAGTGTCGTAGCCGCCGCTGCCGCGGCCGGGAACGTCGTACGCGCCGCTGTGGCGGCCGCCGCCGCTGTAGGAGGCCGCACCATCTCGGAATCCAGTGCCATCCCGGAACCCAGTGCCATCCGGGAATCCAGTGCCATCCGGGAATCCAGTGCCATCCGGGAATCCAGTGCTTTCCCGGAATCCGTTGCCGCGCGGTTCGGCGTAGGCGGCCGGGCTGGCAGGCCGCTCCGACGGGCGGCCCGGCCCGGCCGGCCCGCCGGTCCCGCGCGCCGGGGCGGGGGAGAAGCTTGGCTGGCTAAGCGGTGGCTGGGCCAGGGCGCCGAGCGGGCGGTCGGCGGCGGGGCTTAGCCCCGGGCGCGCCTGCGGACCGGAGCTCCGGTCCGGCCGCAGCGGGCCGCTGCTGGCCGCGCCGGGGCGGGGCAACGGCCCAGAAGCCCGGCCGACCCGCGGTAGTGCCCCGGAGTTCGCTGCCCTGGAGGGCACGCCCGTGCGGGCGATCGGTCCGGAGGTGGTGCCGGGCCACCGGTTGGGCCCGGAGTTCTCGTCCGCGCGCGGTAGCGCCCCGGAGTTCGCCAGCCCGGAGCTCCCGCCGAGCCGGGCCATCGCGCCGGAGCCGGCGCCGGCCCGGACGGGCGGGCTGGCCGGGGGCCGGGCGGCCGCCGCCGGGGCCGGCGCGCCCTGGTAGTGCTGTCCGAATCGCGGGTTGACCGGGCGCTCACCGGGGCGCGCGGAATCCCGTCCGCGCTCATCATCGCCGTGGCTCGCGATCGCGGCCTTGCCCATGATCTGCGTGGCCTCGGAGTCCAGGGCCGAACTGCTCGCGGGCAGCGGCCGGTCGGCCGCGACCGAGGCCCAGTAGTCCTCGTCGGAGACGCCGTCATCGGGCCAGATCTCCTCGCCCTTGTCCCGGCGGCCTAGGCGCAGCCTGGACACGCCGCGCTCGGCCTTATCCGCCTTCTCGCGGCGCCTGCGGGCACCGGACCGCCCGCTGGCCTCGCCCGCGTCCCCGGAGTCCTGGCCATAGCCGCCGACCCGGTAACCCCCGGTGCCGAAGCTGCCGGTGTCGTAGGCGCCGGTGTCGTAGCTGCCGGTGTCGTAGTCCTCCCGGCCCTGCTCGAAGTCCCGCTGCTCGGTATCCCGCTGCCCGTAGCCCGCGCGCCCGGCTCCCTGCGGGGCGCCGCCGAAACCGGCGTCGGAGTCGCCGCCGCCCTGGCCGCCGCGCGATGGCGCGGCGCGGGTACCGCGGATGTCCTGCGGGGAGAAGTACTCATCGGGAGACCAGTTGTCGTCGTAATCGCGGTCGCCGCGAAACCGGGCATCCGCGGCACTGCCGTGGTCGTCCCGGTTGTCGTCGCGTGATGGGCGACGGCTCATAAACGACATACAACACCACCCAGCAAAGCACGGCCTTGCGTTGGTGCCAGCGAAGCACGCGCGGCCATTACGCGAGCCTGCCCCCATAAATCGCGAGCACCCTAAACCGGCACTGGTTCGTAGCATTGTTACTGACATGAGGCTTACGTGTCTCGTGATTCGGGAACTTTCCCTCCCGACAGGGGCAAAGCCGGGCACTCAGGGCGTGGCGCTCGCCGTCATCCGCCCGCGCCCGATCGCGGCCGCGGCGATCGCCCGCCAGGCCGACTGCAGCGACGCCCCCGAGGGCAGGTCAATGACCGATTTCAACGCGTAGACGGTGAACCGGTAGGTGTGGCCGGCCGTGCTGGGACAGGGCGGCTGGTACCCGGCGGTGCCCGCGCTGTTGCGCGCCTGCCGGGCGAGCGGGGGGAGTTGCCCCTCCAGGATGTCCGACGTCGCCGGGCTAATGTTGAACACGATCCAGTACACGTACGGCGTGATGGGGGCGTTGGAGTCGTCGACGACCAGCGCGATGCTCTTCGTGCCCGACGGCCAGCCCGCCCAGCCCAGCGGAGGGCTGCTCGGCCGGCCGGCGCTGCAGGTGAAGCGAGGCGGCATGACGCCGCCAGTGAACTCGCCGCTGGTGATCGACATGACGCTGGGCGTCGCGATCTCCGCCCCGGAGCCGAACAGCCCGCATCCCGACAGGGGCAACGCGGCGCACGTCGCCATGGCGACCGCAGCCAGCCGTCGCGCCGCACGGCCCCGAGCCAGTCTCACCCCCAGATCCTATTGGCTCGCGGGCGTGTACGGGCCCAGCGCGCTACCGGACGGCGCCCTGTCTACCGGACGGCACTGTGTCTACCGGAAGGCACTGTGCCCGGTCAGGGCCTGGCCGAGGACCAGCGTGTGCATTTCGGTCGTGCCCTCGTAGGTGAGCACGGACTCCAGGTTGGCCATGTGCCGCATGACGGGGAACTCATAGGAGATGCCGTTCCCGCCGAGGATCGTCCGCGCGGTGCGGCAGATCTCCAGCGCCTCGCGCACGTTGTTCAGCTTCCCGAACGAGACGTGCTCGGGGGCGAGGGCGCCGGCGTCCTTGAGCCGCCCGAAGTGCAGCGCCACCAGCTGCCCCTTGCCCAGCTCGACCGCCATGTTGGCGAGCTTGTGCTGGGTGAGCTGGAAGCCGCCGATCGGCGAGCCGAACTGCGCCCGGGTTCCCGCGTACTCCAGCGCCGTCTCATAGCACGTGCGGGCCGCGCCGAGCGCTCCCCACAAGATGCCGTAGCGTGCCTCGTTCAGGCATGACAGCGGCCCGCGCAGTCCCCGGACCTCGGGGAGCGCCGCGTCCGCGGGCAGCCGCACGGAGTCCAGGACGAGCTCGGAGGTGACGGAGGCGCGCAACGACCCCTTGTGCTTGATCTCCGGCGCGGAAAAGCCCGGAGCGTCGGCCGGCACGACGAACCCGCGGATGCCCTCGTCGGTCTTCGCCCACACCACCGCGACGTCGGCGATCGAGCCGTTGGTGATCCACATCTTCCGCCCCGACAGGACCCAGTCGGTCCCGTCGCGCCGCGCGGAGGTCCGCATCGAGGCCGGGTCGGAGCCGGCGTCCGGCTCGGTCAGCCCGAAGCAGCCGATCGCCTCGCCGGCCGCCATCCGCGGCAGCCAGGCCTCCTTGTGCGCCGGCGACCCCCACCGCCAGATGCCGAACATCGCCAGCGAGCCCTGCACCGACACCAGCGATCGCAGCCCGGAGTCGGCCGCCTCCAGCTCCAGGCACGCCAGCCCGTAGTCGACGGCGCTCATCCCGGCGCAGCCGTAGCCGGTCAGGTGCATGCCGAGCAGGCCGATCTTGCCCAGCTCGCGGGCCAGGTCCCGGACGCCGGGCAGTTCCCCGGCCTCATACCAGCCGGCCACGTGCGGCAGGATCCGGTCGGCGCAAAAGTCGCGCACGGTCTGCCGGACGGCCCGCTCCTCCTCCGACAGCAGCGTGTCGACGCCCGCCGGGTCATGCGGGTTCAAACGGGGCCGCGGAGCATTATCGGTGGTTGCGGTAGCGCTCATTGACTCATTATCCCGTTCACCCGGCGGGGCAGCCCCCACGGGTTGCTGTCGCGCACCGCCGGCGGCAGCGCCCCGTCCGGCGCGTCCTGGAAGGCGACCGGCCGGGTGAACCGGTCGAGCGCGGCCGCGCCCACCGACGTGTGCGCCGGGGCGGTGGTGGCCGGCCACGGGCCACCGTGCTGCTGGGCCCATCCGACGGCGACGCCGGTAGGCCAGCCGTTCACCACCACCCGGCCGCAGCGCCGGCTGAGCTCGGCGACCAGCCCGGGAAGGTCCGGGTCGCCGTCAGTCCCGTGGGCCCCCGCGGCGAGGCTCCCGGGAAGATCGCGCAAGACGGCCCCGGGTAGCCGCCCGTCGTATTCCGCGACGATGGCGACCGGGCCGAAGCACTCCTCCAGCAGCACCGACCCGGCGACCAGGCCACCGAGGTCAGCCTGCAGCACGACCGGGGCGGCGGCCCAGCCGCCGGCCACCGGGGGCACCCGCGCGATGACCTTGGCCCCGGCCTCCTCCAGCTGGCGGACGCCCGCGGCGTAGGCGCCGGCGATCGCCTCGGTCAGCAGCCAGCCCGGCCGCGGGGACCCGTCCTGGGCCGCCGCCTCCAGGGCGCGGCCGACTTCCTCGGTGAGGCCGGACCCGGCGGGCACCAGCAGCAGGCCCGGCTTGGTGCAGTACTGGCCCATGCTGAGCGTGAAGGACCCGACGAAGCCGGCGGCGATCTCCCGGGGCCGCTCGGCTGCGGCGGCCGGGGTCACCACGATCGTGTTGACCGTGCCCATCTCGGCGTACACCGGGATCACCTCACGGCGGGTGGCGGCCAGCCGCCACAGTGCCAGGCCGCCGGCCGGCGACCCGGTGAAGCCGACCGCGGTGATCCGCGGGTGGGTGACCACCTGCGCGCCTGCGTCGAAGCCGTGGACGATGGCCAGCGCCCCGGCGGGCGCGCCCGCGCCAGCCAGGGCGCGCCCGGCGATCTCGGCGAGCCGGGCCGACAGCCGGGGGTGGG
>JAICUO010000332.1 GCA_025935815.1 Streptosporangiaceae bacterium | reverse complement strand
GGCCCCGTTCCATTGGCCCCGTTCCATTGGCCCCGGGGAGGGGTGATCATGAGCGCGACAGAGCTGGCCATCGGCGGGATGACCTGCGCCTCGTGTGCCACGCGGATCGAGAGGAAGCTGAACAAGCTCGACGGCGTCACCGCGACGGTCAACCTCGCCACCGAGACCGCGCGAATCGACTTCCCGTCCGCGATCACCGTCAAGGACCTCATCACGGTCGTGGAGCAGGCCGGGTACACCGCGGCCATCCCCGTCCCGCGCCCCGAAGCCGAGCCCGCGGACGCGGGCCCCCGGCGCCGGCTGCTCGTCACCCTCGCCCTGGCCATCCCGGTCATCGTGGTTTCCATGCTGCCGCCGCTGCGGTTCCCCGGCTGGGCGGGGGTCGCGCTGGCACTGGCGACGCCCGTGGTGACCTGGGGTGCCTGGCCCTTCCACCGGGCCGCCGCCATCAACGCGCGGCACGGCGCCGCGACCATGGACACCCTGGTCAGCGTGGGAGTCACCGCTGCCTACCTCTGGTCGCTGTACGCGCTGGCGAAGGGGAGCGGGGACACCTACCTGGAGGTCGCCTCCGGGGTCACCGCGCTCATCGTGCTCGGGCGCTACTTCGAGGGCCGGTCCCGGCGGCGGTCCGGGGACGCGCTGCGGGCACTGCTGGCCCTCGGCGCCAAGGACGCCGCCGTACTCAGGGACGGCAACGAGACCCGGGTCCCCGTGAGCCACCTCGCCGTCGGCGACGTGATCGTCGTCCGGCCCGGGGAGAAGATAGCGGCCGACGGGATAGTCAGCGGGGGGCGTTCGGCCATCGATGCCTCGATGCTGACCGGTGAGGCGCTGCCCGTCGAGGTATCGGCCGGCGACGCCGTCACCGGCGGGTGCGTGAACACCAGCGGGTCGCTCAGGGTGCGGGTGACCAGGGTCGGGGCGGAGACCCAGCTGGCGCAGATGGCGCGGCTGGTCACCCAGGCGCAGGCGGGGAAGGCCGCCGTGCAGCGGCTCGCCGACCGGGTATCGGCGGTGTTCGTCCCGGTCGTGATCGGCCTCGCCCTGGTGACGCTCACCGCCTGGCTCGCGGCCGGGCAGCCGCCCGCGGCGGCGTTCACCGCCGCCGTCGCGGTCCTCATCATCGCCTGCCCGTGCGCGATGGGCCTCGCCACGCCGACGGCGCTGCTGGTCGGCACCGGGCGCGGCGCGCAACTGGGCATCTTGATCAAAGGCCCGGAAGTCCTGGAGTCCACCCGCCGGGTCGACACGGTGGTGCTGGACAAGACCGGGACGGTGACCACCGGCCGGATGACCCTCACCGGCGTGCTGACCGGCCCCGGGCAGGACGCCACGGAGCTGCTCACGCTGGCCGGGGCGGTCGAGGATGCCTCCGAGCATCCCATCGCGACGGCGATCGCGGCCGGGGCGCGCGCCCGGCTGGGCGACGCGACGCCACTGCCCGCCGTCAGCGACTTCGCGAGCCACCAGGGTTATGGCGTCAGCGGCCTGACCGCCGGGCACGCGGTAACGGTCGGGCGCGCCGGCTGGCTGGCGGATGAGTGGGCGCTGCCGGTCCCCAGCGAGCTTGCCGGGAACGCGCTGCGGGCCGAGGCCAGCGGGCAGACCGTCGTCATCGCGGGCTGGGACGGCGCGGTGCGCGGCGCCTTCACCGTCGCCGACACGGTCAAGCCCACCTCCAGGAGCGCCGTCGAGAAGCTCCGCGCGATGGGCCTGCGCCCGGTGCTGCTGACCGGGGACAACGAGCGCGTCGCCCACGCGGTCGCCGAGCAGGTCGGCATCGGCTCCCGCGACGTGATCGCCGGGGTCCTCCCGGCCGGCAAGGTCGACGTGATCAAGGCCCTGCAAGATGAGGGGCGGGTCGTCGCGATGGCCGGTGACGGGGTCAATGACGCCGCCGCGCTCGCCCAGGCGGACCTGGGCCTGGCGATGGGCACCGGGACGGACGCGGCCATCGAGGCCAGCGACCTCACGCTGGTCCGCGGTGACCTGCTCGCCGTGCCCGACGCGATCGAGCTGTCCCGGCGGACCCTGGCGACGATCAAGGGGAACCTGTTCTGGGCGTTCGGCTACAACGTCGCCGCCATCCCGCTGGCCGCGCTCGGCCTGCTGAATCCGATGATCGCCGCCGCCGCCATGGCCTCCAGCTCGATATTCGTCGTCAGTAACAGCCTGCGGCTGCGCCGCTTTCAGCCGGGGTACAGCCGGTTCCAGGGTTAACCACGTAGCCTGGAGCGCACGCAGGACAGTCCCTCGGGGAGGGAAACAGCATGGCGTGGTTTCTGGTCGTCGTCGCGGGCATCTTCGAGACGGGTTTCGCCATCTTGCTCAAGCAGAGCCACGGCATCACCCGCGTCCTGCCGACCGCCGGCTTCGCCGCGTGCGCGCTTATTAGCTTTGCGCTGCTCAGCCAGGGGCTGAGGCACCTGGAGGTCGGACCGGCCTACGCGGTGTGGACCGGCATCGGCGCGGCCGGCACCGCGCTCCTGGGCATGGTCGCCCTCGGCGAGTCGATTACCCCGGTGAAGGTCGGCTCGATCATCTTGATCCTCATCGGCGTCATCGGCCTGCAGCTGTCCGGCGTCACTCCGCCCTGAATCGACGCCCGCCGCCTCCACCGAGGCTAGAATCAGGCGTCATGCCGAGCGCGCGCACCGTCACGCTGACTGGATGGGGCCGGATCGCCCCGTCGACCGCGACCCTGGCCGAGCCGCCCACCGCGCAAGCCGCCGCGGACCTCCTGTGCGGTGCGGGCCAGGGCGGTGCGGGCGGGGGCGCGATGATCGCGCGCGGGCTCGGCCGCAGCTACAACAACGCGGCTCAGTCGGCCGGCGGCACCGTCATCTCGACGGCGAGGCTGAACCGCATCCTGCGCCTCGACCCGGAGACGGGCGTCGTCACCGCGCAAGTCGGCGTCAGCCTGGAAGACCTCATGGTCGCCGGCTTGCCGCACGGCTGGTTCGTCCCCGTCTCGCCGGGCACCCGGAAGGTGAGCGTCGGCGGGGCGATCGCCGCCGACGTGCATGGCAAGAACCACCACGTATCGGGCGGCTTCGCCAGCCACGTGACCGAGTTCGACCTGATCACCCCAGGCGGCGAGCTTCGCGGGGTCACCCCGGGGGCTGACCCCGCGCTCTTCTGGGCAACCGCCGGCGGCATGGGCCTGACGGGGCTCATCACGCAGGCGACGATCCAGCTCAAGAGGGTCCAGACCGCGCAGGTCAAGGTGGACACAGTCCGCACCGCCGACATCGACGAGACGATGGCCATCCTCGCCGAGCACGACAAGACCTACGGCTACACCGTCGCCTGGTCGGACAGCACCGCGCGCGGGAAGGCCCTGGGCCGCTCCGTCATCACCAGCGGGGACTTCGCGTCTCCAGGCGATCTCCCAGCCGGCCGGGACCCCTTCGCGTTCGACCCCCGCGCCCGCGTCGGCGTGCCCGGCACCTTCCCGCCTGGCCTGCTCAACCGGTACTCCATTACCGCCGCGAACGAGGTGTGGTACCGCAAGGCGCCGAAGTCGCGGGCCGGCGAGATCCAGTCCATCGGCCAGTTCTTCCATCCCCTCGACGGGGTGCGGAACTGGAACCGGGTCTACGGCCCGGGTGGCTTCCGCCAGTACCAGTACGTCGTCCCGTTCGGTGCCGAGGACGCCGTCCGCCGGTCTTTCGCCATGGTCAGCGCCGCGCACGCGCCATCGTTCGTGACCGTCCTCAAGCGGTTCGGCACCGCCGACCCCGGCCCGCTGTCCTTCCCGGCGCCCGGCTGGACGCTGGCGCTGGACTTCCCGGCCCGCACTCCCGGCCTCGGGCTGCTGCTGGACGCGCTCGACCGCCTCGTCGTCTCCCGCGGCGGCCGCGTTTACCTGGCCAAGGACTCCCGCGTGTCCGCGGCGACCCTGGAGCAGATGTACCCGCGCCTGGAGGAGTTCCGCAAGATCCGCGCCGAGCTCGACCCGGCCGGCACCCTAGCCTCCGACCTCTCCCGCCGCCTGGGGCTCTAGCGACGACCGGGGATTGATTTCATCCCCCGGGAAGGCACAGGCTTCTTCCGGCTTCGTTGGCGGCTCGGACGGCCTTGTGGGCCTGGTCGATGACGGCCTGCACGTCGTGCGTTTCGGGCAGGTCGCTGCCCAGGGGGTTGGTGGTACTGCTGACTCGAGCGACCAGGTCGCGGTGCACGTCGTTGAGGTCGGCGAGGCGCCGCACGGCCTCCTCGCGGCGCTTGGCGGCGTCCGCCTCCATGACTCGCGAGGCGAATACCTCCAGGTCGCGGACCCGCCGCTCGATGTCCGCGACGGCCAGCGCGTGCGCCTTGCGCTGCGGCTCCAGCACGACTGCCACGTCTGGGTCGTCGGTGGCGACGCCGTCGAGGATGTCGCGGTGACTGCCGCGCAGCCCCGAGACCCGGGCCAGCCGCTCGGCGATATCCCACAGGTGGTACGGCAGCACCGTCGTCACCCGGACCGAGTCGATGAGCTGCTGGCGGACCACGTCCGAGCGAGCCGTCTTGTTGGCCGCGAGCACCGTCCGCTGCCAGGCCTGGCGCGCCTCAGCGTCCAGGTCCTGCGGCGGGCAGACATAGCGCCTGTGGTAGATGGCGGCGGCGTTGTCCAGCTCATAGTGCTCCCGCAGCCGGGGCAACAGCGCCCAGGCGATCGTCGCGAAGAACGTCGGCGGGTCCAGCCGCGGCTCCGGGTCGGCGAACGGGATCAGCTCCGGTACGTGCAGCCCGTACTCGCGGTCGTCCTCGCGCCGGTAAACGGAGACCCGGGCGTGCTTGAACGTGTATGTCCCGACCGGGACGTCAGGCTGCCGCGGCTCCCGCCGCCGCTGGTCGGCCTCAGTGAGCCACTGCCGCATCTCCTCGGGCACGTCTGGATCGATCACTATCGCGTTGACGCTGAGCACGTGACATCCCCCCGTGCCGAGCATCTTTCCCCGTTACGGTCGGTGAATAGCCTTACGTTCACCGTGACAACGAAGGGAAACTCCGCGAGCTCGTCTGACGCACTAGCGGGGGGCTGGCCGGTACCCTCCGGAAAGATTCGCGTGGCAGATGTTCAGCGCGGCCCGGAAGGCGACCACCTCGGCGTCGGGCATGCCTGCGATCATGCCTTGCTCCAGGGCCTGGACGTCATCGCGGTAGCGATCCAGCAGGGCGCGGCCGTCGGCGGTCAGCGAGACGACCAGGCGGCGGCGGTCGGCGCTGTCTCGGTGCCGCTCGATCAGCCCGCGCCCCTCCAGGGCGGCGATCATGTCGGCCATTGACTGGGCGGTGACGAAGGAGTTGCGGGCGAGCTGGGCCGAGGACATGTTGTCGTGCCGCTCCAGCACGGTCAGCGCCGTGTACTGAAGGGCGGTCAGCCCGACCGGCCGGAAAAGGTCATCCAGGCGCGCCCGGATAGCCAGCTCTACCTGCTTGACGAGGTAGAGCAGCAGCGGAGACGCGGACCCGGGCACGAGCGAAGAGTACCCGGGTCCGCCGTCGGCATTCAGTGGAACGGGGTGGGGACCGCGCCGGTCAGCTCGCCAGGACGCTGGCTGGTGAACCGGGCCGGGCCGAGGTTGAGCGCGGTCGCGGCGCTTTCCAGGCTCTTCGCCGTCGCGACGTTGTCCCAGTGGCCAGTGGTCACCCGGTGCAAGACAGCCTGGACGCCCGCGACGAGCTCGGCCGAGCTGAAGTTGCAGTGCCCGAAGCTCGCGACCTGCGCCTGGCGGAGCAGTGAGGAACTGCCGGCCCGCGCGACCAGGCGGCCGTAGTAGTTCTCCATCTGGACCGGGACGAGGTTATCCCCGAGCGTGTGCAGGGTAAGCTCGGGCACTTCCAGCCGGCCGGTCGGGACCGAGGTCGTGACCAGCGACCGGAGCGCGGCCGGGTCAGCCTTGGTACTGGTGTGCTGGGTGAGGTTCCGCAGGTCCCCGGAGAGGCTAAGGCCGGCCGCCTTGTACAGGGCGGCGACCTCACCACGGTACGGCGAGCGCTGGAGCGCCCTGGCGAAGTCGACCCCGATGTCCCAGGACGCCGAGCCGCCGTCAGCCTGGTCGATCGCCGGACGGCCCAGCTCGATGAAGTCCATGATGCTGAACGCCCCGCCGAACTCGTTGCTGTACTGGGCCGCCTCCTGGGCCGCGGGGTCTCCGGCGGAAACCGGGGCGGGCGGGGCGGCGGTCGCGTCCCACGCTGGCACGTTGAGGAAGGCCATCGCCAGCGCGAGCCGGGCCCGCCCGGCCGGGGTGGACTGCGCCTGCGTGGCGGCCGCGGTCAGCGTCGCCGCGGTGCCCAGCGCCGCGCCCGCGTCGGCGAACCCGACCAGCTGCACGTTCTGGCCGGGCAGGAGCAGCTGGGCGATCGCGTACTGGCCATCAAGCTGGAAGTCATTAAGGTTGACCCCGCCGGCCACGATGCCGCAGGTGGACAGCGCGCCGCTGATCTTACCGCGGCCCTGCTGCGCCTCCAGGGCGCTGACCAGGCCGCCCATGGACGTGCCAACCGCGATGACCTGCTTGGGCTGGTGGGGCAAGACGGTCGACTCGACCGCCCGCAACGTCTGGAACTGGTCGCTGACCGCGGTGTCCAGCGCCCACTGCGAGCCGCTGGGATCGTAGGAGGAGCCGGCCAGCGCGTACCCGGCGGCCAGCAGCGCCGCCTGCGTGGCCGGGTCAGGGGCGTCCTGCGCGACCAGCGGCCCGAACCCGTGGCTGTACAGCAGCAGCGTCCCGTTCCAGGCCGCCGGGAACTCCGCCACCCAGGTCGTGCCGTTAGCCAGCGTCCCGGTGACCTGAGTTCCCGGTGCTGCTGAACTGCTCAGTTCCGCCGTCGCCGAGGCGGCCGCGCCCGGCAAGGCCAAGGCCGCGACGGACGCCACCACCCCCGCCGCCATGGCCGCCCGTAGTGGCCCCCTGCTCAGGTTCCTTAGTGATATCCGCATGAGATGCCTCCTCGCGTCCTCGGGTCCCACTGAACGTGAAGCGTGTCACACCCCGCCATAGATGTACAAGTTTCCTGATCGTTTATGTCTCGGCTCTGGAGCGTAGGTTCGCTGGCGCCTCGGCCTGGGGCTTGTCGCGCCGGCTCGCCGAATACCGGTGGCCAGCGCCGCCGCTGGCCAGCACCGGAGGCTACCGGTCGGCGCCCAGGGCGTCCAGGGTGTCCCGGAGCCGGGCCACGCCCCGGTCCAGCCGGGCGACGCCGTCGGCGAGCGCGGGGTCGGTTTTCACGGTCGGCATGCTCGCCAGGGTCGTGGTGATGACCTCGACCGCCGAGACCCGGCGCGAGAGCTCCGCGAGCACCGACCCGGAGCTGTCGCCGATCGCGGCCCCGGCCTGGCTGCGCAGCAGGTCGGCCTGCTCGCGCAGCTGACGGTTCTTTATGTACAGGTCGACGAACACCGCCACCTTGGCGCGCAGCACCCAGGGGTCGAACGGCTTGGCGATGTAGTCGACCGCGCCCGCCGCGTACCCGCGAAACGCGTGATCCGGCTCGGCCCCGGCCGCGGTCAAGAAGATGATCGGCACGTCGTGCGTGCGCGCCCGGCGCTTGATGTGCGCCGCCGTCTCGAAGCCGTCCATGCCCGGCATGACGACATCCAGCAAGATGACCGCGAACTCCTCGGCGAGCAGCGCCTTCAGGGCCGCCTCGCCGGACCGGACCGGGACGAGCTGCTGGTTCAGCGAGGACAAGATCGCCTCGAGCGCTATCAGGTTCTCGGCACGATCATCGACGAGCAGGATCCTGGCCTTCTGCGGCACGTCAGCCGTTCCCCTCGGGGTCGCGGGCGGTGGGTGATGCGAGGTGCTGAGCGCCCCCGGCTGGATGCCTAGGGCGCGAGGGGACAGCAGGCGCGGCTCGGGGGGTACCGGGGGTCGACCCCCCGGGAGATGACTGCGGTGTCAGGTTAGCAGCGTGCCGCTGGTCCAGCCAGCCGCGCATCAGGCCGACGAGGTGGGCGATGTCGACCGGCTTGGTCACGTACTCCGAGGCGCCCGCCGCGATCGACTTGGCCCGGTCGCCCTTCATCGCCTTGGCGGTGACCGTGATGATCGGCAGGTCCGCGAACTCCGGTCGCCGCCGGATCGCCGCCGTCGTCGCGTACCCGTCCAGCTCGGGCATCATCACGTCCATGAGGACCAGCGCGATGTCGTCCTCACGGTCGAGGATCTCCATGCCCTGGCGCCCGTTCTCGGCGTACCGGACCTGCGCGCCGTATCTCTCGAAGACGCTGGTGAGCGCGAAGACGTTCCGCACGTCGTCATCGACGATGAGGATCTTGGTCCCGTCCAGCGGGTCGTGCATCCCGTGCGGGAGATCGGAAAGCGCGGTGGGGTCGGCCCCGTCGCTGTCCAGCTCGGCGTCCAGGGGGCCGCTGGGAATCACGGAGAAGGCACCGGACGTTCGGACCGACGATGCCCTTGACCTTCTGCCCTTCGCCGACTCGGCGATCGCCGGCCGGCCAGGCAGGTAGAACGTGAAGGTCGAGCCGTGCCCGGGACGGCTGGCCGCGTGAATCTCGCCGCCGAGCAGGCGGGCGATGTCCCGCGAGATGGACAGGCCGAGCCCGGTGCCGCCGTAGCCGCGCGAGGTGGTCCCGTCGGCCTGCTGGAACGCGCCGAAGATGAGCTCCAGCTTGTCCTCGGCGATCCCGATCCCGGTGTCGCTGACGCTGAACGCGATCACGGACTCCTCATCGCGCAGCGG
>JAICUO010000782.1 GCA_025935815.1 Streptosporangiaceae bacterium | reverse complement strand
CTGCTCCAGCGACTCGCGCCAGCGGGCGAAGAACTCCCGCAGGGCACGATGAGACGGCGGAACCCGGAGCCCGAAATCGCCGCGGTGACGCGGCCGGTTGAACGGGTCGACGGGCGATTCCACGCCCACCCCGTAGCGCCGGGCGATCTCGCCCGCATACCGCTGCTCGAGGAAGGCGAAGTAGCCGTCGATCTGGTTCATCTTCCGCCGCACCGTGGCGGGCGCGCGCTTGCCGGCCCCGGCGAAGTACTTGTCGACCTGGCGGGGCGTCAGCCGCCACGGGGCCAGGCCGTAGTGCTCGCAGACCTCGATGACCGGCTTGGTCAGCCCGTCCAGCGTGGCCGGGGCCAGCCCCGCGGCATCCCGCGCCCACTGGTACTCCGCGACGGTGTCCAGGAAGAAGCTCTCCTCATCGCCGTCGCTGATCTCGGCGGCCCTGCGCCGCTGCAGCGTGACGACGTCGGCCAGGCCGGGCTCGAGCGCAGGCCCTGCGCCCGGCTGCTCGCTGTCATCTGCGGGAGGCTGCACGACAGACAGCAAGCGACTCCTGGAATCATCCACGTAACTTGACATTACACGAGTAACTCCTGAAATCCTGGCGACACTGGCAGATTCCTATAGGCTTCCAGCCGGGCGGCTCAGCAAGCGCTGACCTGCTGACATGCGGTCATTCGTCCCCAGCGGGCCGGGGGGAACCCGTGCGTACTCCGGTTGTCCAGGGCCGCGGCGGCGAGCATGGGGTCGCCGAGCCGCTCGGCCCAGGACGCGATCCCGACGTGGGACGTGGTGATGATGCTGCCTTTGAGGTAGCGGGCGTTGATGACCTCGAACAGCAGGGAGCGGGACTCCTCGTCCAGCACCCGGTAGCCCACCTCGTCGATCACGAGCAGCCGCGGGCTGGTGAAGAACCGCAGCCCGGAGGCGGAGCGGTGCTCGGCGATCGCGCGGCGCAGCCGGCGCACGAGGTCCTCGCAGGTGGTGAACAGGACCTTGTGGCCGGCCTCGGCCGCCGCCCGGGCCAGGCCGGCCGACAGCATCGTCTTGCCGGTCCCCGGTGGGCCGATGAACAGCACGTTCGCGGCCTCGTCGATGAACCGCAGGGTGGCCAGCTCGCGGATCACGGCCTCGTCGGCGCCGGGCTGGGCGGCGAAGTCGTAGTCCCCGATCCGCCAGGGCGCCGGCAGCGCGGCCCAGTGCAGCCTCGAGGCGAGCCGCCGGGACTCCGCGGCTGCGGCCTCGGTGCCCATCAGCCGCTCCAGGGCGTCCAGCAGCGACAGGCGCCCGTCGCGGGCCTCGTCCAGCAGGCCGGGGAGCGCGTCCCCGGCTGCCTTCAGGCCGAGGTAGGCCAGGTGGCCCCGCAGCTGCTGGTAGGCGGCCGCGGCGTCGTTCGCCGCGGTGGCGGCGGTGATCGTCGCCATGACGGTCATCCTCCCCAGTAGCGGGCCAGGCCCCGGTCGCAGGAGATGCCCTCACAGGCGAGGATCGAGTCTGCCTCCCTGGCCAGGCGCCGGATCGACGTGATCATCCAGTCGGCGGCCGGGCCGGGCTCGGCGCCCTTTGCCTCCAGGAGCGCCTCGATCCGGGCCCGGACCACGCCGTCCCGGCTGGAGTCGACCAGCTCCGCGACCAGGGCCATGAGCTCGGCCGCGTCGCCGATTACCGAGACCGGGACGCTGATCTCCGGGTCCTGCCAGGCGCCGGGAACGACGGCCCCCGGCTCGTCCTGCCCTGCGGCGGGAACGGTGAATGACATGGTGAATTCCCCCTTTTGATGGTGACTTGCGCTTTGCCCGGGCTGCTATTCCGCTGCCGCCCCCGGGCGGCCCTGCTCCCCGCCGGGCCGCAGCGTCCTGGCGGCCGCCGCCCACGCGGCGAAGTCGGTGACTGGCGCGGCCGGCCCGGCCTGGCCGCCGATCGCGGCGGCCTCTGCCACCGCCTCCGCCGACGGCGGCCGCCGGGCCTTGCGGTGGCATGGCCGCCCCTCCTGGCCGCGGGCGGCGAGCACCTTCTTCTCCAGCGCCGTGACGTGCCCTTCGTCGCGGACCACCGCGCCGGCGTGGTCGGGCTGGCGGCGGTGCCGGGCCAGCACCGTCCCCGCCGCCGTGACGACGTCGATGACCGGGCTCCCGAGCTGGTGGCGGACGGTCACCTTCTGCCCGCCGCGGCCGGGCGGGACGGAGTAGGAGCTCCCGTGCCAGGCCACCAGCGCCTGCGCCGACACCACCCGGACGTCCTCCATGACCGCGGGGAACGGCACCGCCGGCAAAGGGGCGAGCAGCTCGGCCGCCATCAGCGCGCCGACCGTCGTCGCCTCCCCGTCGCGGACCCGGCGCCGGGCGTCCCCCGTCCGGCGGCACCACGCGTCCAGCCGCGCCTGGGCCTGCACCGGGGTCACGTCATCGGGCAGCGTCCGCCACCACCGCTGCGCCGCGGAGTGGTTCGCCTTCTCCACCACCCCCTTGCGCCAGCCGCGGCGCGACGGGCAGACATCGACGGCGACGCCGTAGTACTTCGCGACCTCGCCGAACGACGCCGTCAGGTCCCCGGTCCCCGGATAGCAGACCGTCGGCATGCGGTCGAACCGCCACCGGAGGGACACCCCGCCCAGCCGCTCGCAGACCCCGTGCAGCGAAGCGACCAGGTACGACTGCTCCTCGCTCTCCGCCAGGGCCCCGCGCCACCCGCCCGAGTGCGGCAGCGCCCCGACCAGCAGGTGCGCGTTCTTCCCCTGCCCCCACGACGCGGGCGGGTCAGGCAGCTCCACCCAGTCCCACTGCGTCTCCTCGCCGGCCGGGTGATCGATGACCGCGAACTCGGCCGGCGTCCCCGCCGCCGCGCACGCCTCGCACGACGGCCGCAGCCCCCGCTTGCGCAGCGCCCGGGTGAACGACGGGTAGGAACCCTCGTATCCCAGCCCCTGGACCTCCTCGAACAAGGCGGTGGCCCACAGGTGCGGGTCGCCGCCGAACCTCAGCCGGCAGTACCGCTCGAACGGCTCGAACCTGTCCGGCCCTGCTGGCTTCCGCTTCCCCGGCTCCCGCCGGCCGGACAGGTACGCCCGGACCGTCTTGCGGTCCCTGCCCAGGTGCCGGGCGATCGCCGACACCGACCATCCCCTCTCACGCAAAGCATGCGCTTCCACTGACTCCCCCTGTGTGAGCATTGACGATGAGCTCCCCCCGAGCTGACGGACCGTGACACCCGGCAGCATCGGGGGGAGCCGCCCCGGCCCGAAGGACCACGGCGGCGTGTCGCCCAAGATGGGGAAATTCAGTAAGCAGGTCTGGGGAGATTCAGGTAAGCGCCAACACGCACTGGCGTCCGCGCCGGGTGATGACCTGGTAGATGCCGCTGGCGGTCATCGGTCCCCGGTTGTTCACCCCGAGCCACAGCTGCGGGCGGTATGCCTGGGCGTGCCGGGCGCGGGCG
>JAICUO010000345.1 GCA_025935815.1 Streptosporangiaceae bacterium | reverse complement strand
GGGGGGGCCTGCGGGGGCACCGGTCCGTGCGCGGGCCCGCCGCGCGCTTCATCACCTCCGGGCGTGCCTTCTGTTCGGCGGCCATAGGCGGAAAAACCCCCGGCACTCGCGGCAGCGAGGTCATTTTCTGCGCGGCCGCCTTGACCGCCTGCCGGATCCGGGAGTAGGTGCCGCATCGGCAGATGTTGCGCAGCTCGTCGAGATCCGCGTCGGTGATCTCGCGGCCTTCCGAGCGGACCTGCTTTACCTTGGCGACGGCCGCCATGACCTGGCCGGGCTGGCAGTAACCGCACTGGGCGACGTCGTAGTCCAGCCAGGCCTGCTGCATCGGGTGCAAGTCCGCGCCGACCGTGGCGGGCAGGCCCTCGATAGTGGTGATCTCGTCGGTCGGCTTGATGTCCTTCACCTGCACCGAACAGGGGTTGAAGGCCAGGCCGTTGATGTGGCATGTGCAGGCCTTGCAGACGTTCAGCGCGCAGCCGTACTTCGGCCCGGTGACACCGAGGATGTCGCGGAGCACCCAGAGCAGGCGGAGGTTGCCTTCGGCTTCAACGGTGACCTGCTCACCGTTGAGGATGAAAGCGTGAGTGGGCATGGCGGTGAGTCCTTTCAGAAGGCATGGTCGAGGCCGTCAGTGGGCGACTGCGGCGTGGAAGGTTCGAGCGGCAGCGGCGTGAAGCCGAGCGCGGCGTGGTTGATGGGGAACCGGGTCGGCAGCCTGCCGGTGGCGCGGGCGTACGCGCAGGCGACTGCGGCCAGGGCGGGCGCCACTGCGAGCTCGCCGGCGCCGCTGGGGCTGTTGCTGGTATTCGGCATCACGATGACGCTGATGTCCAGCGGGGTGTTCCACTCGCGGGTGTAGAAGTAATTGTCCCAGCTTCCCTCCAGCGGGATACCGCCCGATATGTGCAGGCTGGAGGTAAGGGCCAGCGCGACGCCGTCCTGCACGCCGCCGATCATCTGCGCCTCAAGGCCGCGCGGGTTGATCGCGAACCCGGCGTCGACGACGACCAGGGCCCTGGTCACCCGCGGGCCGGTCACGCCGTCGCTGACCGGCCGGCTGACCGTCGCCGCGGTGCAGTCGATTTCGACGAGGACCGCGATCGCGCCCCGGTACTCGCTGTGCACGGCGATGCCCTGAGCCGTGCCCGGGGGCATGGCCTTGCCCCAGGCGCCCGCGCGCGCGGCCGTGTCCAGCACCGCGAGGAGTCGCTGGTCCTTGAGGAAGTTACGGCGGAAGTGCACCGGATCCTGGCCCATCTTCTTCGCGAGCTGGTCGACGATGAGCTCCTGCGCGCACACCACGTTCGGGGAGTAGATGTTGCGCATGCTGCCGGTGCTGAACTGCAGCGGGATCTCGTTCAGCGCCTGGACCGTGACCCCGAAGTTGTACGCCGACGACTGGGTGAGCTCGAAGATAGTCTGCGAGAGGGCCAGGCCGCCGGCGACGGGCAGCTTCGACGCGGTCGCGGTGACCATGTCACCGAATCCGTGCCCGAATTCGGTCTGCACGCTGGTGTGCCGCTGCTCGTACGTGAGCACGTTGCCCAGGGCATAGGAGGCCCGGACGCGGGATACGCACATCGGGTGGGCGCGGCCCTGCCGGAAGTTGTCGGTCCGAGACCACGAGAGCTTTACCGGCTTGCCCATTTTCTGTGATGCTTCGGCGGCCTCCAGCGCGGCGTCGTGGAAAAGGTGCCTTCCGAACGAACCTCCGCCGTCTGTCACGTGTATCGTGACGGCGCTCACGGGCAGGCCGAGGGCGGCGGCGATCTCGCCTTGGGCGACGATCGGCGCCTTGAGGCTCGACCAGATTTCGGCGCTGTCCGGCCGGATATCGGCGATCGCGCAGTCGGGCTCGAGCGGACTGTTGCTGGCGAACGCGAAGAAGAACTCGGCGTCGACGGAATCCGCGAGCAGGGACAGCGGCGTTGTCAGGTCCGGGAGGGCCGCTTTGAGCTGCTCTTCGACGGTGTCATCGGAGTGGCGGTCCACGGTGCCCGGGCCCCAGGTCACGTCGATCAGCTGGATCGCGTCAATGCACTGGCCGAACGCCTCCGCCCTGATCGCGACGCCGTGCGCGAGGATGGCGACGTCGGTGACGCCCGGCACGGCCAGGACTGCCTCTTCGTTGTTGACCGACACCACGGTGCCGTTGATCGTCGGCGGCCTGGCGACCATGGTCGGCTTGGCCCCCGGGACCTGGAGGTCCATGGTGAACCGCTTACGGCCGGTGACGATGTCGCGGGCGTCGATGCGGCCCTGCGGCACGCCGAGGACGGTGAAAGCGGATTGGTCCTTGAGCGGGGCGGCCATGCTCAGGGTCGTGCGGGTGGCTGCCGCGGTAGCGAGCTCGCCATAGCTGGCCGTCTGGCCTTCGGGCGCGGTTATCACGCCGTCGCTCGTGGTCAGCCGCGCCGGGTCGCAGTTCCACGTCGCGGCGGCGACCTCGACGAGCCGCTGGCGGGCGACCGCGGCGGCGGTCCGGACCGGGATGTACAGGCTGCGCATGGAGTTGGAGCCGCCTGTGAGCTGGTTCATCAGGAGCTCTGGGCGGGCGTCGGCCAGCGTTATGGTGACCTTGCCGAGCGGAAGGTCGAGCTCTTCGGCAACCATCATCGCGACGGCCGTGGTCATGCCCTGGCCGACTTCGGCCCTCGGAACGGCGAGGCTCGCGGTGCCGCTGGAGTTGACCACGACGGTGATGAGGCCGCTCGTGGGGGCGGCGGCGAGATCCTGCATGTCGCCGAGGTCGAAGATCTCCGCTGGCTGGGGAAGGGAGGGAACCGCGGCCCTAGCGTCCTGCGGGCAGGCCAGGGCGGCCGTCCAGTCGACCGCGACGGCCAGGGTTGGCGCGGCGATCAGGTAGCCCAGGAACCGGCGGCGGTGCAGTTGTTCGGCCATAACGGTCTCTCCTGCAGAGCGAGTGGTCATGGCGCGGGTAGCTGAACATTACCACTCGGTAACTAAGGCGGCAGGACATTGTGAACATGTCGGCCTGGCGCTCGTGCTCGAGGTACCCCCGGACGTTCCTTCTGGTGACGCACGAGCGCAGGATGCTGGAATTGGTGTCGGTCACCCGCCGGCTCCTGGTTCCAGCTGAGCCGTTAAATGCTTCACATTCGTACGCGCATGCCAAAAGTTCCCATGTCGTCACAGCGGCTGCAAGGGACCCCTTCGTAGCACCCGAAACAATCTCCAAACCATCGGAAATTCCTCTGTAACGGGATACGGCCTAGGCGTCACTTTGCCTGTGGTTGCCTGGGGGGTAATAATCGATAAAGGCCAGGAGCGGGGCGAGGAAGGGTCTGGTTCGCCTGGGACACGGGGAAAGTAGCGTGCTGGCATGTCGTCTGTAAGCCTGCTGGAAGGCGACCCTCTGGCGGGTGCTGCGTTCGAGGCAAACCACATCGCCGCGTGCCTGGAGCGGGTGCGCGAGCCAGTACACATCATCGGCACGCCCAGCGGCGGGCCGCGCGGCCTGGCGCTGGAGAGCCAGGCCGCGCTTGCGGGCCAGACAGTGAGTCCCGGTCACGCGGGCGGCCATCAGATGGGCACGCTGCCGCCGCTGTACCCGGAATGGCTCGGTGACCGCGACTTCGGCCAGGCGCACGGCGTTCGCTTCCCGTACGTGGCAGGGGAGATGGCGCGGGGCATCGCCACCACGCGGATGGTGATCGCGATGGCCCGCGCCGAGATGCTGGCCATCTTCGGCGCCGCCGGGCTGGATGCCGCGAGCATCGAACGCGCGGTCCACGAGCTCAGCGGGGCGCTTGGCCGCGACCGCCCCTGGGGCGTCAACCTGATCTATTCACCGGCGGAGCAGGCGCTGGAGGAACGCACGGCCGACCTGCTGCTGCGCGGCAACGTCCCGGTCATCTCGGCTTCGGCCTACATGGACATCACGGCGCCGCTGGCCAGGTGCGCGGCGGCGGGGCTGCGGCTTGACCCGGAGGGCCGGATCGTGCGGCCGGTACGGATCTTCGCGAAGGTGTCCAGGCCCGAAGTCGCCGAGAAGTTCATGTCGCCCGCCCCGGCCGGGCTGCTCGCCGCGCTGGTGGCCCGCGGCCAGCTGACCCAGGACGAGGCCCGGCTGGCGGCCGAGGTGCCCATCGCCGAGGACGTGACGGTCGAGGCGGACAGCGGCGGCCACACTGACAACCAGCCCCTTGGCGCGATGCTGCCGGCGATCCTGGCGCTGCGCGACGCGGTCGCCGCCCGCCGCGGTTACCGGATTCGGGTCGGCGCGGCCGGCGGCCTGGGCAGCCCGCAGGCCGTGGCGGGCGCGTTCGCGCTCGGGGCCGACTACGTGCTGACCGGGTCGGTGAACCAGCTAGCGGTCGAGTCGGGCGTGTCGGACGACGCCCGCGCGCTGCTGGCGCAGGCGGACCTCGCGGACGTCATGATGGCACCCGCCGCGGACATGTTCGAGATGGGCGTCCAGGTCCAGGTGCTGCGCCGGGGCACCCTGTTCGGCCCGCGGGCCCGCCGGCTGTACGAGACCTACCGCGAGTACTCCTCGGTCGAGGAGCTTCCCGCGCAGGTACGTGGCGTACTGGAACGAGAGGTCCTGCACGCCAGCCTGGATGAGGTCTGGGCGCAGACGGTCAGCTTCTGGCGGCAGCGGGACCCAGCTCAGCTCGCGCGGGCGGGCGAGGACGCCAGGCACAAGATGGCGCTGATCTTCCGCTGGTACCTGGGCAACTCCAGCCGCTGGGCGGTCGAGGGCGACACCTCGCGGCGGGCCGACTACCAGCTCTGGGCCGGGCCCGCGGTGGGCGCGTTCAACCGGTGGACCGCTGGCAGCTTCCTCGCCGAGCCCGGCGAGCGCACGGTCACCCAGATCGCGCTCAACCTGCTTGAGGGCGCCGCCGTCGTCACCCGGGCGCACCAGGCGCGCACGTACGGGGTGCCGGTCCCGCCGCATGCTTTCACGTTCGTTCCGCGCCGGCTGCGCTGAGGCAGCCGGCGTCCATCTCGCAACCGCAGGGGGAATATGGCATCCGACGGCCGGCCGGGCCAGGTGTCCGGCGGTCCAGGTCCCGGGCCCGCTGGCGAACGCGGCATCGACGGCGACCCCGCCGGTCTCGCGGTCCCGATCGCCGTCGTGGGGCTGGCCGCCCTGATGCCCGGGGCTCGCGACGCGGCCGAGTTCTGGCGCAACATCGTCACCGGGCGTGACCTGATCACCGAGTTGCCGGCCGACCGCTGGCCCGCCGAGGAGTTCTACGACCCCGACCCGTCGACGCCGGACACGACCTACAGCCGCCGCGGCGCGTTCCTGCCGGACATCGAGTTCGACCCCCTCGCCCACGGGCTGCCGCCCGCCACGCTGGCGGCCATCGACCCCGCGCAGCTGCTGGGCCTGACCGTCGCCGACGCGCTGCTGGCCGACCTCGACCGGAACCTGGCCGCGCCACTGGACCGGGAACGCGTCAGCGTCATCCTCGGCAGCTCCACGCTCAGCCGGGTCGGCACGATGGACGCGCGCATCCAGCGTCCGCTGTGGCTCAAGGCCCTTCGCGAGCAGGGGATCGAGGAAGCCCAAGCGCAACGGGTCTGCGACCGGATCGCCGAGCAGTACGTGCCGTGGCAGGAGGATTCATTCCCGGGCCTGCTATCGAACGTGGTCGCCGGCCGGATCGCGAACCGGCTCGACCTGCACGGCACCAACTGCACCGTCGACGCCGCCTGCGCCAGCTCACTCGCGGCGGTGTCGGCGGCAGCGAACGAGCTGGCGCTGGGAAAGGCGGACCTGGTCCTCACCGGCGGCGTGGACGCGACGAACAACCCCCTTATGTACGTGTGCTTCAGCAAGACCCCGGCCCTGTCCCCGACCGGCGATGCCCGCCCCTTCTCCGAGGACGCCGACGGCACGCTGCTCGGCGAGGGCCTGGCGATGCTGGCGCTGCGGCGGCTGGACGCCGCCGAGCGGGACGGTGACCGGATCTACGCGGTGATCCGCGGGCTCGGGACCTCCTCCGACGGCAAGGGGGGCGCCATCTACGCGCCGGTGGCCACGGGCCAGGCGCGAGCCCTGCGGCGGGCGTACTCGAGCGCCGGGTACGGACCCGACACGGTGGAGCTGGTGGAGGCGCACGGTACCGCGACCCGCGCCGGGGACGCCGCCGAGTTCAGGTCCTTGCGGGAGGTCTTCGGCGAGACTGGACGGCCGGACACCGGGTGGTGCGCGCTGGGCAGCGTCAAATCCCAGATCGGCCACACGAAGGCCGCGGCGGGGGCCGCCGGGCTGATCAAGGTCGTGCTCGCGCTGCACCAGCGGGTGCTTCCCCCGACCATCAAGGTCCGCAAGCCCAATCCTGGCCTCGGGGTCGAGGACAGCCCCTTCTACCTGAACACCGCGGTGCGCCCGTGGACACGTCGCGCGGACCACCCGCGCCGGGCATCGGTGTCGAGCTTCGGTTTCGGTGGCGCGAACTACCACGTCGCGCTGGAGGAGTATGGCGGGGCCGATGCCTCAGGAGACCGCCGGGCCGCGCGCGTCCGGGCCTCCGCGAGCGAGGTCGTGCTGCTCAGCGGCGACTCGCCCGGGGACCTGCGCGCGCGCCTCCTCGACGGCGGCCGCGAGCGCCTGGCCCCCACCCTGGCCGAGCTGGCGGCCGAATCGCGGCGCGATTTCGACCGTGGCCAGCCCTTCCGGCTGGCGGTGGTCGCCACCGATGCGGGGGACCTGCGCGAGAAGCTCGATCGCGCCACCGAGATGGCCGGCCGGCAGCCCGACTCTCCGTTCGCCCTGCCTGGTGGCGTCTGCTACGACCGCGGGCCCGCCGTCCCGGGCCGGATCGCGTTCGTCTTCCCCGGGCAGGGGTCGCAGTACACCGGGATGGGCGGCGACATCGCCATGGCCTTCCCGGCGGCGCAGAACGTGTGGGACCTCGCGGGGGGCCTCGACCTGGGCGAGCAGGCCCTGGCTGACATCGTGTTCCCGGTGCCGGCCTTCACCGATGAGCACCGCGCGGCGCAGGAGAGCCGGCTCACCGACACGCGGTGGGCGCAGCCGGCGCTGGCCGCGCACAGCCTGTCCATGCTCGCGCTGCTCGCCTCGATCGGCGTCCAGCCGGACTGCGCGGCGGGCCACAGCCTCGGTGAGCTGGTCGCGCTGCACGCCGCCGGCGCGATGGACGCCGAGAGCCTGCTGCGATTGGCCCGGCATCGAGGCGAACTGCTAGCGCGGATGGACGGCGAGCCCGGCACGATGCTCGCGGTCGGCGCGGATGCCGACGCCGTCGCGGCGGCGATCAGGGAATTGGCGCTCGCGGACCTGTGGCTCGCGAACGTCAACGCGCCGCGGCAGACCGTCGTCTCGGGGAGCGTGCGGGCGATCGAGGAACTGCACGGGCGGTTGTCCGCGGCCGGCGTCACCGCGCGCCGCCTCGCGGTGTCGGCCGCGTTCCACAGCCCGCTGGCGCGCTCCGCCGTGGAACCGCTGCGCGAGTTCCTGGGGGAGCTAGAGCTGACCGCGCCGCGCATCGATGTCTACGGCAACGCCGACGCGGCGATCTACCGCGGTGAGCCCGACGTGATCCGCGGCAGGCTCGCTGAGCACCCGGCCGCGCCGGTCAGGTTCGGTGACCAGATCGAGGCGATGTACGCCGACGGGGTGCGGACGTTCATCGAGGTGGGCGCCGGGTCCGCGCTCACCGGGCTGATCGGGCAGATTCTCGGCGACCGCGAGCACGCGGCGGTCAGCCTGGACAAGCGCGGCCGCGACGGGGTGACCGCCTGGCAGGAAGCCGCCGGCCGTCTCGCCGTGCGCGGCGTGCCGATGGACCTGCAGAAACTGTCGCCGGGCGGGAATCTCGGATCAGCTGGGCCAGCGCCGCGCGCGGCCCGCCCGCGAATGTCTGTGCGCGTCAACGGAACGGGCTACGCCCCGCCTCCGGCGCCGAAGCCGGCCCGGCCGGCGCCCACCCCTCCCGCGCGCTCCCTTCCAGCACCCACTCTTCCAGCACCCACGCTTCCGGAGCCCGCCGCCGCCATGACCCAGCCCGACCCCGCCGCCCAGTGGCTCGCCGCAGCCCAGGAGTTGCAGCGCCAGACCGCCGAGGCGCACATGCACTTCCAGCGCGTGCTCGCAGACTCGCACCAGGCCTTCCTCCAGATGGCCGAGAACACGTTCGCGGCCTTCGCCGGGCAGCCGCCACCGCTGCCAGGCCTGGCCGCCGCCCCGCCGCTCCCGCCAGTGGTCTCCATGCCCGCGGCGCCTGTCTCCATGCCTACGGCGCCTGTCTCCATGCCTGCGGCAGCGGGGCCGCGGGCCGCCTCGCCGGCGACCCCGGAACCGCCGATCCCGCAGGCATACAGTCCCGCGCCACCGCCAGCGGGGACCACCGAGACCACCGAGCCGGTGAGCCTCGCGTTGCTGCTGTCCGTCGTCGCCGACAAGACCGGCTACCCGGTGAACATGCTCAACGGCGGCATGGACCTGGAAACCGACCTCGG
>JAICUO010000877.1 GCA_025935815.1 Streptosporangiaceae bacterium | reverse complement strand
AGCAAGTTCGTCACCGCCTCGCGCAAGACCGTGGCGAGCACCGTGTCGACCTTCTCGTCAAGGGCACCGCAGTCGCTCTCGATGTCCGCCATGATCCCGGCGGCGGCCAGCAGGGACGCCGCCGAGCCCGCCTCCGCGACCAGCGACATGGCGCGGTAGCCGTTCGCCACTAGGCGAACGTCGGCCACCGCCTGGCGGGCGAAGACCACGACATCGGCCAGCTCCTCACGGGCTAGCTCCGGCTTGGCCACCATGGTCCGCCGGCTGAGCTCGGCCTTCAGCGCGATCGCCGACAGGCTGTAGCCCAGCAGGTCATGCAGGTCCTGGGAGAAGCGCGCGCGCTCCCTGATGACGGCTAGCTGGGCGATCTCCTGGTGCATGACGTCCGCGTGCCTGACAAGTGCCTCCAGACGGGACAGCCCGAAGACCACGATGCCCATGACCAGGTCCCCAGTCACCGCGAGGGCGATGTCGTAGGCTCCCGTCCGCGCCACGATGGCGGCAGCGAGCATACTCAGCGCGACGGCCGTGAACGGCACCCATGCCTTCCAGCCGGGCATGAGCAGCAGTACCGACCCGGCGAGGAAACCGGTCATCCCCGTCCACATGATGCCCAAGGCCAGCAGCGGCAGGTAGCTGGCGGCCGCCTGGCCCACGACCATGGCGCCCCGCTGCCGGGCTCGCCAGCGCTCCGCATTCGCAGAGGAACTGCCCAGCTGCAGCGCGAAGACCGCGGCAGCCGACACCAGGGCACCGGCGAGCCGGAATGGATGTGACACCCCTGCCACTTGTACGATCAGCGTAATTTGCAGCCCGAAAAGGGCGCTCAGCGACGTCAGCATGATCGCATATGGCAGCCTCCGGCTATACTGGACTTCCGGGAATGGCGACGTTAGCTTATCGCGCCTGCCGCTGGCTATAAAGTCACATCCCGTGTCTCCGCTCAATACTGGCGCGGTGATATTTCGCGGGGCGCGAGTCCGGCAGCGGCACCACGCCTGCGCACAGGCAACTCGGATGGCGGTTCTCGTTACGTGCTGCATGGGGTCAGGGCAAAGAGCTTGCATCCTTCATGTGAAATTACCATTCCATTGCCCGGGCTGATGCCGCCCGGGCGGGCCGTCGTCCGCGTGAGTCGCCCGGCCTGCCGCACACTTGGGAGCCGTATGCCCGGAGCGTGGCGGCAAAGCCGCGCGGGGAGACGACCCGCCCGCGCCTCTGCGGCCGTACCGTCGAGCCGCCGAGTAGCCAGGCGCGCACCTCTTCGGAATATGTTTGCATATGTGCCCTTGTGTCGTATTACGAGATCCGAGTCTCCCTTGAGCATGCGTAGAGCCGACGCATTAATTCCGTTACACGGCGACGGCCCATAAGCAAAAGATTAACGCCTAAACGGCCTAAACGTTCACTTGCCCTGGATTTTTACCGGAGTTAGCGCGCTGACCAGCGTGGCTCAACAGAAAAGTGCCACTGAACTGGGACGATGGCGATTGCCGAAACCTTTTCGGCCGAGTCGGGGAGCACTTTCTGCGTGAACGTTACATGATGATCGTGTCGCCTGCAGGGCTTGCGCTGCTGCGCCAGTTGCCGGGCCGAGCACGGGCACGGACCTGGCCGGACCGGGGAGACTTACCGTACCTGGCAACGGGCCCGGGAACCCCGTTCGCGAGCAGTCTGGCGTTCATCACGCTGTCCAGGAGGGCTGCAGCCGGAACACCTCACGCCGCGCGCTGGTGGCGCCGTCCGGGGCGGGCGCGCCGTAGCTGACGCTGATGCCACGCTCCCGCGCGGCGCTGACGATCGCCGGGACGGCCCGCTCGGCCAACGCGGCGATCGTCAGGGCGGGGTTGACGGTCAGGGCTCCCGGCACCGCGGAGCTGTCGGTGACGAAGATGCCCGGGTGGCCGCGAAGCTCGTGGCGGTCGTCAAGCGCCGAGGTGGCGGGATCATCGCCGATGCGGCAGGACGCCAGCGGGTGGACCGTGTAGGCGCCGACCACGTCGTTGGTCCAGGGCCGGACCCGCGCCAGGCCATCTCGCTCCATGATGTCCTTTATCTCGGCGTCTGCCTCGGCCCAGCCGCGCAGCGTCTGCGGGGTCGGCTCGTAGGACAGGTTGCCGCGGCCGAGCATCTGCTGGGAGATCCGCACCGCGTTGCCGGTAGGCGGCGGCGGCCCGAAGACGCCCTCGTTATTGTCCTCGGACATGATGAAGATCGTCAGCCAGGACTTCCAGTGCCGCAGCATCTCCTTCTTATCCACCCCGAACCAGCTCGGCCCCTCCGCGCCGGGCGCCTGCGCGAGGATGGTGCCCAGGCCCGGCGGGAAGTACAGCTGCTCAAGGGAGAACCGGGAGAACTCGGGCAGCGAGCCGTCGAGCCGGTCCCAGCTGGCCACGCTCGGCCCGCGGCCGATCTGGTTGGCCGCGTACGCCAGCCCGCCGGGCCGGGACAGGCCGAGCACGTCGCGGACCTTGTCCTCGTCGATGATGGCCGTGTTCAGCCGCTCGCCGTTACCGGAGAAGTACCGGCCGACCGCATGAGGCATCGCGCCGAGAGACGCCTCCGAGCGCTGCAGGATCACCGGCGTGGCCCCCGCGCCCGCCGCCAGGATGACGATCTTGGCGTCGATCGTCCCGCTGCCGACCGTCACCCGGT
>JAICUO010000142.1 GCA_025935815.1 Streptosporangiaceae bacterium | reverse complement strand
GCGATGCCCCCAGAAGCGATGCCCCCAGAAGCGATGCCCCGAGAAGCGATGCCCCGGGACGCGATGGCGGGGCCAGCCGGATCGCTACAGTAGGCAAGACAACGCAGGAGGTGCGGGGATGGCCATGAGGACCGCCGCGCGGGAGCCGGCCCGGTCGGCCCGGGAGCGGCTGCTGGCGGCCGCGAACGAGCTGTTCTACGCCGAGGGCGTGCACACGGTCGGGATTGACCGGGTGATCGAGAAGGCCGGCGTGGCCAAGGCGTCGCTGTACAACACCTTCGGCAGCAAGGACGAGCTGGTCCGCGCTTACCTGGAGGGCAGGCACGCCCGGATGGCCGCGCGGATCGCCCGCCACGTGGACGGCCAGGAGAGCGCGCGGGGCAAGCTCCTGGCCGTGTTCGAGGCGCAAGGCGAGCTGTTCGCCGAGCCGGAGTTCCGCGGCTGCGCGTTCGCCAGGGCGACCGCCGAGGCGCACAGCACGGTCGTGGACCAGGCCGCCGACGGCTACCGGGCCTGGGTGCGGTCCCTGCTCGCCGGGCTCGCCCGCGAGGCGGGCGCCCCCGACCCCGAGGGGCTGGCCCTGCAGCTGCACATGATCTACGACGGCGCCAGCCAGTCCGCGCGGATGGACCACGCGCCGGCGGCCGCCGCCGCCCGGGCGGCGGCCGTGGCCCTGCTGGACGCGGCGCTCGCCGAAGGGTAGCCAAACGGGGCCCGCAGGGCCCACGATTGGCGCGTAGACCGATAGGCGCGGGGGTCGGGCAAGGACGGGGAATTGTCATGACCGATACCGTCGGGGACCTTGTCCAGCGGTACCTGCTGGACGGCGGCGACGAGGACCTCAAGCGGCTGCTCGAAGTCTCCGAGTCGCTGGCGGAGATAGCCCGGACCGCGCTGCGCCGGTCCGGCATCGGGCCCGGGTGGAACGTCATCGAGTGCGGCTGCGGCCCGGTCGGGGCGCTGACCGTCCTGGCCGAGCTGGTAGGCGAGCCCGGCCGGGTCACCGGGGTGGACCTCAACCCGGCCGCCATCCAGCGCGCCCAGTCGCTGGCAAGCTCCCTCGGCCTCGCCAACGTGCGGGCCGTGGTCGCGGACGCCGACGACCTGGACTCCGCCGCCCTCGGCGGGCCGTTCGACCTCGCCTACACCCGGCTGTTCCTCCTGCACCAGCGCGACGCGGCGCGGACCCTGGCCCGGATCGCCACCGTGGTGCGGCCCGGCGGGTGGATCATCGCGCAGGAGCCGCTCCGGGACCCGACGCCGCGCTCGTCCCCCGAGCACGACTCCCTCATGCCCGGCTGGCACATGATGGCCGACCTGGTAACCGGCTTCAGCGGGTCCGACGCGGCCGCCGATGACCTGCCGCGGCGGGCGGCGGGGAGCGGCCTTGAGGTAGTCCGGGTGGACGGGTCCTTCGCCATCGGCCGGCCCCAGCGCATGTTCCCGATCTACGCCGCCAGCCTCGACGCCATGCGCGAGCGCGCGATCGCGGCCGGCCTGGTCACCGCCGCGGAACTCGACGCGCTGACTGGCCCGCTGAAGGCCGCCGCCGGGGGCGACTACGACTGGGTGACCTCCCCGTTCTTCCTGGACGTCACGATGCGCAAGCCCGCGTGATGGTTCCGGCATCCGGCGGCGGATGCCGGCTATCGAGGGCCGGCTCGGCAACGTCCAGGCCGGTGTCCAGACCATCATCTCCATGCTCGACCGGGGCATCGGAACTGACGTCGGCGGCCGCGACTAGTCATCGCGGGTGAGCCGCGCTGGATCAGCCCCGCGCGCCCGGGCTGATCCAGCGGCCGGCGACGTCGGTGAACAGGGCATCGGTGGCGTCAACGAGGCGGGCGTTTCGCTCGGCGGCCTTGCGGCGGGTGAAGTAGCCGATCGTGGTGGACGGGTCGGCGTGGTCGGCGAACGCCTGGATCTCCGCCAGCGGCTCGCCCGCGTCGATCATGTGCGTGATGCGGGACGCCCGCATGACGTGCGGGGTGACGTCCCGGCCGCCGAGGACGCCGGCCCGCCGCCCCAGGCGGGTCAGCACCCGGTCGACGGCGAACCGGTCGACCGGGCGCCCGCCGGCATCGGCCAGCAACGGCCCGGCCGTCCGCTCGCCGACGTGCAGCTCCAGCAGCCCGGCCACGGTCGCCGGGAGCGGCAGCACCCGCTCCTTGCCGCCCTTGCGGGTCAGGTCGAGGCTGACCCGCCCGGGGCGGACGACGCGCTTGCCCACGTCCAGCGCGCACATCTCCGACACCCGGCCCGCCAGCGTGTACAGCAGCAAGACCACCAGGGCCTCGAAGACCGACCCGGCCGCCCCGACGAGGGCCTGCAATTCGGCGACCTCCAGGACCGGCGTGGCGCTGGAGGTATCGTGCCGGTCGATGCGCGGCCGGTGGTCCTCGGAGTCGACCGGGTTGGCCAGCCCGGCCCAGCCGCGCCGGGCCGCGTGCTCGTGCAGTGACGACAGCGACGACAGGCGCCGGGCGACGGAGCGGTCACTGGCGCCGCGTGATTCCTGCAGCAGCCGCCAGGCGGTGATGTCCTCATAGCCGAGGCAGCCCAGCCGGAACGGGGCCCGGCCCAGGTCCGCGGCGTAGGCAGCCCACAAGCGCACGTCGTCGGCGTACCCGCGGCGGGTGGCCCGCGACCGGCGCTTGCCCGACGACAGCCACCCGGCCACCGCGCGGAACGTGTCCCGGTCGCAGGCCTGCGCCAGCAGGTCCAGTCGGCCGGCTGTCGGGTCCGTGGGCCGGTATCCCAGGCGGACGGCGCCCAGCTCGCCGCGCAGGTAGCTCACGACCTCGTCACCGACCGACTCCCCGGCCGATTCCCCGGCCGATTCCACAGCCGCCTGCCGGGGCTGGTCAGGGGCGCTTTCAGTCCGGATGGCGGGGAGGTTCGCGGGGGCGGTCACGTGCCTAGCCTAGCCTCTTAACCGGAATTATGAGCCTTCTCGCAACGGGACTTAATTTCTATCTATCTATCTTCCTAACAATCCTTGTGAATGGAATGATAGAGTGAGCATATGGCGCGGATCAGGTACGCGGCGCCCGAGGACGACGCGCAAGCCGTCCCGGCCGACCAGCGGTGCATCTGGCCTGGGTGCAACCGCCACCGGGCACCCGGGCGGTCCTCGGGGTCGGGACGGCAGCCGGAGTACTGCGAGAAGGCGAACCGCCCCGAAGACGGCGGCGGGCCTGAGCACACCGCGCGGAACCGGTGGGCACTGAGGGAGCGTGAACAGCGGGAACGCGAACAGCGCGAGCGAGCCCAGGAGGCGGCGAGCGCCGATCACGCGGACGCCGGCCGCAGCCCCGGCGCGGAGGGCCGGACCGGGCAGCCGGCCGGCGATGGCGAGCAGGCCACGGCCGGCCGCCTGGGCCAGTACGGCGGCACGGGGCAACACGGCGGTACCGGCCACCAGCACGGTGCCGCGCTGCCCCTCAGCGCGGCCAAGCTGCACGCCAGCGACCTGCTGGAGCAGGCGCGGCGGCAGCACGCCAGCGCCCTGGCCGCGCTGGCCGCCGAGCGGGAGCTGTACGACCGGCTGGCCGGGCAATTCCAGGTGATGGCAGACCCGGCGGCCCTGGACCTGGAGATCGCCGCGGTCACGCTGAAGGCCGGCCGGGAGGTCGCCCAGGCCGCCGAGGACGCCGCCCGTGCCCGGCAGGCCCAGCTGACCGCGCACCGGGAGCGAGAGGAGGCGATCGCGGGACGGCGCGCCGCTGAGGACGCTGCCGAGGAGGCCGCCGAGCGCCACGCGGCGCAGGTCGCGGAGGCCGAGCGCGCCCTCGCCGCGCGCGCCGCCGAGCACGACCACGAAAGGGACCGGCTGGCGCGCGCGGCCCGCGACGCTGGCCTGCGCGCCGACAGCGCCGAGGAACAGGCCAGCCGGGCCGCCAGGGACGCCGAGCGGGCCCGGCGGGACGCGGACGCGGCCCGGCAGGACGCCGCCCGGTCCCGCGAGCAAGCCGAGCAGGCCCGCGCCGAGGCCGACCGCGCCCGGCAGGAGGCGGAGCAGGCTAAGGCCGACGCGGCCCGCCAGGCCGCCGAGGCCGCGGCCCGCGCGGACGCCGCCGTCGCACGCGCCGACGAGACTGTCGCACGCGCCGACGAGACTGTCGCACGCGCCGATGAGACTGTCGCACGCGCCGACGAGACCGTGCGCACCGCGCGGGAGCAGGCCGGCGCCGAGCGGACCCGCGCCGAGGCCGCCGAGCAGGCCGCCGGAACCGCCCGCGCCGCCGGGCAGGAGCTTCGCGCGCAGATCGCGGTGGCCGCTGCCCGCGCCGCCGGGCAAGCCGAGCGGCACCGCGCCGACCTTGCCCGGCTCGAGGCGGAGGCCGGGCGGCTGACCTCCGAGATCGCCCGGCTGCGCGGCGAGCGCGACCAGGAGATCGCCCGGCTGGCCGACGCGCACCAGCAGGCCCTCGAGGCCGAGCGGGCCCGCGCGCGGCGGGCCGAGGCCGAGCTCGACGCCTTCCGCACGGCGCGGCGAGCCGCCCCGGCCGGCCCGCGACCCGGCGATCCCCCGCCAGGTGACCCCCCGCCAGGTGACCCCCCGCCGGCGGGCGTTAAGCAGGTGAAGTTACCAGGCCGTTACGCGTAGGCTTTGGTCTCATGGCAACAGAGCCGGCCCTGTACCGGAAGGTCGCCGACGACGTCAAGGCGGCCATCGGCGCCGGCGCCTACCCCGCGGGCTCGCGGCTTCCGTCCGAAAGCGAGCTGGCCGAGCGTTACGCCGTGTCCCGGGGCACGGTGCGGCAGGCGTTCGCGGCGCTGCGAGCCGACGGCGTCATCGCCTCCCGCCGTGGCGCGCGCCGCGTGGTCATCGGCGGACCGCGGGTGCAGGGCTTCGGCGAGCTGCTGTCGTTCTCCCGCTGGGCACAGGCGATCGGCGAGGAGCCCGCTGGCCGGGTGGAGTCGCTGGACCAGCGCCCGGCCGTCCCGGCCGAGGCCCGCCGGCTCGCCCTTGAGCCCGGCGAGCCTGTGTACTACCTGGTCCGGGTGCGGTTGCTGTCCGATCGGCCGGTCATGATCGAGCGGGCCATCTACCCGGAGAAGGTCGGCGCGCTCGTCGCCCGGCTCGACCTGGCCCGCGACTCCATCACCGAGGGACTGGAGGAGCTCGGCATCGTGTTCACCGACGCCGAGCACGTCATCGACGCGGTCGCCGCCGATGACGAGGACGCCCGCCTGCTCGCCATCGCGCCGCGCCAGCCGCTCCTGCGCGAACGGCGGCTGACCACCGACCGCTCCGCCCAGCCGGTCGAGTGGTCCGACGACCGCTACCTGGGCTCGGAGGCCGCGTTCAGCATCCGCAACTCCATCGCGGTCAACGCGCTGACCCGGACTGGCGCTGTCTTTAACCACGATCGGGCGGAATAGCTCCGAGCTGTGGTGACCCCGGCGAGGGTTGCCTTTGCCTCCGCTTCTTGCTGTTATCACGGTCGTCATCATCGGCGGCGGCGCGCTCGGCACCATGCACGCCCGCCGCAACGAGTCCCCGCGCCTCTTGCTGTTATCAGGAGTCAGCGCAGGCGAGGACCCTACCGCGCGCTTCGGGGCGACTGCCGCACCGGCGCCAGAGCCGGCTAGGCGCCAAACACCTGGCGCATCTTGGCCAGGTGCTCGGCGACGCTGTCGCGCTGGGCGGTCAGCTCGTCGAGCTCGCGCTGGATGGCGGCGCGGCGCTCCCCGGCGCGGTCCTCGGCCGCCGTCAGGGCCTTGCGGGCCTTCTCCCGCGCCTTGGCGAGGATCTCCTCGGCCTCCTCACGGGCCCGGCTGACCAGCACGTGGGCCTGGTCGTCGGCGTCGGCGCGGGTCTGCTCGGCCTTGGCCTTGGCCTCGGCGGCGCGCTTGTCGGCGTCGGCCGCGCGCCGCTCGGCCTCATCGACCAGCGTCCTGGTGGCGGCCTGGGCGGCGGCCATCTGCTGTGACTCCTGCCGCTCGGACTCCTCGCGGCGGGCGGCCAGCTCGACCTCCCACTCGGCGGCGGCCTGGGAGCGCAGCGACTCGCTTTCCTCCAGGAAGCGCGCGACCTTGGCCCGCAGCTCATCGGCCTTGCGCCGGGCCTCGGCGATGAGGTCGTCGTGCTCGCGCTTCCCGGCCGCCTTAAGCTGCGTCACCTCGCGCTCGGCGGCGGCCCGGGCGGCCGCGATCTCCCGCTCGGCCGCGGCCCGCTGCCCGGCGATCTCCTGGTCGACGGCGGCGCGCCGCTCGCCCGCCTCCCGCTCGGCCCCGGTGATCAGGTCATCGGCCCGCTGGCTGGCGGCGGCCCGGGTAGCCTCCGCGGCCCGCTCGGCCGCGGCCAGCATGTCCGCGGCGGCCCGCTCGGCATCCCCGCGGGTGTCCTCGGCGTCCCGCCGGGCCTCGGCGCGCAGCCGCTCGGCCTCCTGGGCGGTCGCCGCCCGTACCTGGTCGGCATCGCGGGTGCCCTGTGCCCGCAGCCGCGCGGCGTCCGCCTCGGCGGCGGCCCGGGTCTCGGCGGCCGTGGTCTCGGCGGCCTCGCGGGCCGCCACCGCTTCGGCCCGTAGTGCCGTCACGGCCTCGTCGGCCTGCTCGCGGGCGGCGCGCAGCAACTGCTCGATCCGGTCGCTGCCCCGCCCCTCCAGCTCCCGGATCCGGCGGTGCGCCTCCGCCAGCTCCCGCTGCCCAGCGAGCGCTTCCCTCTGGTACTGCCGCAGCTGAGCCCGGAGCTGATCGGCCTGGTCATCATCCGGACGCGGCCGGTAGCCATTGTCTGCCCGGGGATTGCCGACCCGGGACTGGTCACCCCGGGGACCGTAGCGGTCGTCGGGGCCGGGCCGGGCCCGCTGCGGCGCCGGGCGGCGCGGCCCGCCGCCCAGATCCGGGCGGGAGTCCGGGCGGGAGGCATAACCGTCGCGATCCCGCCCGCCGCCGTCGCGCGGTCGCTCGCCAGGCTCCCGCCGCCCGTAGCCGTCCGGCTCGGCGCGCCCGAAATCCCCGGGCCCGTAGCCCTCAGGGCCGTAGTCACCATGGCCGTAGTCACCATGGCCATCACCGCGTCCGTGCTCTTCGCGGCCGAAGCCGTCCCGGCGGCGCTCATGGTGACGGCGCTCATTAAGGCCGTGCTCGCTAAGGCCGCGCTCGTTAAAGACGGCCCCGCGCGACTCGCGCGGCGGGTCCCCGTCCTCGTCGCCGTGCTCATACTGGTCGCGGCCGTACTGGTCCTGGCCGTAGCGGGGCCCCGCGCCCGGCCGCCCGGGCGCGTCGGGGCGCGGCCGGGCTCTTCCCCGCGCTGGCGCCGCCTCCGACAGCCTCCCCCGCTCCGGCCTCCCCCCCTCCGGCACCACCTCAGGGGCAGGAGCAGTGACATCGGAGTGAACATCGTCCCAGTCCCGTTGCCGCATGCCCCTCCCTCCCGCTGCTCCCCACGGCCTAGACCTTCAAGACTAGCCCGCCTTCCGGGCCTGCCATCATCGCACGGCGATGCTCGTTACGGCCGCTTCTTGCTGTTATCAGAAGTGTGCGCGACCGTGCCCGGCGGCCGCCACGCGCCCGGCCAGGCAGGTTATCCACAAGGCCTGTGGAAATGCTGTGCGCAACCATGTGCGCAACCATGTGCGCAACGCCGGCGCGGCCGGTGGCTGACCGCCCGGAAAACGTGGGCAGCCGCCGCCCCGGCGGGCATTACGATCTCCCGCGCGGGCCGCTACCTGGGTGAATCCGCGCCCCCGGGGCAACCCGGGGGTGGATCACCGCCGGGCGCTCACTGATCCAGGCCTAGCAGGCGGGCGGCGTTGGCCTTGAGGATCTTGGGCCGCACGTCCGGCTTGATGTCCAGCGCCTCGAAGTCGCGCAGCCACCGCTGCGCGGTGAGCAGCGGGAAATCCGTGCCGAACAGCACCTTGTCCTGCAGCAGCGAGTTGGCGTTGCGGACCAGGTTCGGCGGGAAGTACTTCGGCGACCAGCCCGACAAGTCGATGAACACGTTGGCCTTGTGGGTCGCCATGGAGATCGCCGAGTCCGCCCACGGCACCGAGGGGTGCGCGAGGATGACGTTCAGGGACGGGAAGTCGGCGGCCACGTCGTCGATCAGCATCGGGTCCGACAGCCGCAGCTTGATCCCGCGCCCGCCGGGCAGGCCCGCGCCGATGCCAGTCTGGCCGGTGTGGAACAGCGCCGGCACGCCGAGCGCCTGGATCTCCTCCCACAGCGGGTAAAACCGCTCGTCGTTGGGCGCGAACCCCTGCAGCGACGGGTGGAACTTGAACCCGCGCGCGCCATGCTCGCCGACCAGCCGCCGGGCCTGCGCGACGGCGCCGGCGCCGCGCAGCGGGTCGACCGAGCCAAACGGGATCAGCACGTCGGCGTGCTCGCGGGCCGCGTCGCAGATGTCCTCACTCGATAGCGCCGGGTGCCCGGTGAACGTGCCGGAGTCCACGGTGAAGACCACCGCCGCCATGTTGAGCTCACGGTAGATGCCGGCGATCCGCTCCAGCGACGGGGCACGGTCGTCGCCGGACTTGAAGTACTTCGCCGACGCCGCCATGAGCTCGTTGTCCAGCGAGAAGCAGCCATGACCGTCAGACTCAATGTGAACGTGCACGTCAATGGCGGCCAGCGAGTCAGTGCGCATTCGTGACATGGTACACGCCAAGTCACGCCCAGAGTGTCACATATTGGGCCTGACGTGGGCCGACGCCAGCCGAGGGGAATCCTGTGCCCCCGGTGGGGGCTGTGCCGGACCCCAACGGCGATCAAGGGTGATTCGTCCGGCTCGCCATTGCCCCGACGTGCCCGGCTGTGCAAGTCTCCCGGTGTGACTTCCGACGCTCAGGCCGCCGACGTGCCCGCCAGTTTCCCGCCCAGTGACAACCCTCCGGTCGGGGACACGGTGCGGCTCGGCGACCTGCTGTGGACGCCATCACCGGCGCGGATCGCGGACTCGAACGTCACCAAGTACCTGGGCTGGCTGAAGGACACCCGGGGCCTGGACTTCCCCGGCTACCGCGAGCTGTGGCAGTGGTCGATCACCGAGACCGAGGCGTTCTGGCAGTCCATCTGGGACTACAACGACATCGTCAGCGAGACCCGGCCCACCGCCGCCTTGGGCAGCGCCGGCATGCCGGGGGCGCAGTGGTTCCCCGGCGCCCGCCTCAACTACGCCGAGCACGTGCTGCGCAACGAGCGGCCCGGCGAGGTCGCCCTGTACTTCCACTCCGAGACGATCCCGGTCACCCCGCTGCTGTGGGACGACCTGGCACCCAAGGTGCGCATCCTGGCCACCCGGCTGCGGGAGCTCGGCGTGCGGCCCGGCGACCGCGTCGCCTCCGTCTTGCCGAACGTCCCCGAGGCCGTCATCGCGATGCTCGCCACCACCGCGATCGGCGCGATCTGGACCTCGGTCTCCCCCGACTTCGGGTGGCGCGGCGTGCTGGACCGGTTCCGCCAGCTGCAGCCCAAGGTCCTCATCGCCACCGGCGGCTATGCCTACGGCGGCAAGGACTACGACCGCAGCGAGGAGCTGGCGGCGATCATCGACGACCTGGGGCCGCTGGGCCTGGAGCAGGTCATCTACCTTCCGTTCAAGGACGTTGCCGCCCCGTACCGGCCGGCGCCCTACCCGCTGCCGATCGGGTGGGACGACCTGCTGCGCGTGCCGCCCGCCGACATCCCGGCCCACCAGTTCCACCAGGGGCCATGGGGCATGCCCGTCCCCGGGGCCGCGGACTTCCAGTTCCACCGCGGGCCCTTCGACGCGCCGTTGTGGATCTTGTTCTCCTCCGGCACCACGGGGCTGCCCAAGGCGATCACCCACAGCCACGGCGGCATCCTGCTGGAGCAGCTGAAGCTGCAGCGGCTCAACATGGACCTGAACCCCGGCGACGTGCTGTTCTTCTTCACCACCACCGGGTGGATGATGTGGAACTTCATGGTCAGCTCGCTGATCATCGGCGTGCGGCCGCTGCTGTATGACGGGAACCCGAACTACCCGGCGCCGGACACGCTGTGGCGGATGGCGGCCGAGGCGCGGGTGACGCTGTTCGGGGCCAGCCCGGCGTACGTGGACACGCAGTCCAAGCGGGGCATCGTGCCGAAGGACTCCTATGACCTGTCGGCCCTGAAGACCGTCATGCTGGCCGGGTCGCCGGTATCGGCCGAGGTGTACGCCTGGTTCTACCGCAACGTCAAGCGGGACCTGTTCATCCACTGCGGCTCCGGCGGGACCGACGTGTGCACCGGGTTCACCGGCGGGCCGCCCACGCTGCCCACCCACGCGGGCGAGCACACCCACCGCAACCTCGGCGTCGCCGCGTTCGCGGTCGACGACCACGGGAGGCCGCTGACCGGCGAGGTCGGCGAGATGGTGATCACCAAGCCGATGCCGTCGATGCCGGTGAAGTTCTGGGGCGACGACGAGAACATGAGCAGGTACAAGTCGTCGTACTTCGACGCGTTCCCGGGCGTCTGGCGGCAGGGCGACTTCTTCCTGGTCACCGAGCGGGGCAGCACGCTGGTCCTCGGCCGCTCCGACGCGACGCTGAACAGGTTCGGCGTGCGGATCGGCACGGCGGAGATCTACGCGGTGCTGGAGGGCATCGCGGAGGTCGACGACGCGATCGTGGTCAACCTCGACCTGCCCGGCGGGAAGTTCTTCATGCCGATGTTCGTCCAGCTGGCCGAGGGCCTGACCCTCGACGAGCGGATCGAGGGGGAGATCCGCCTCCGGCTGCGCAAGGAGTACACGCCGCGGCACGTCCCCGACAAGATCATCCAGGTCCCGCAGATACCCACCACGCTGACCGGCAAGAAGCTCGAGGTGCCGGTCCGCAAGATCTTGCTGGGAACGCCCCTGGAGAAGGCAGCCAACCCCAGCGCGATGGCCAACCCGGCGTCCCTGGACGCCTTCTTGGCGTATGCGCGCACCCAGAGCGACTACACCACCTGACCTCACCTGACCGGAGCAACCCATGGCCGACGACGCAGTCGAGCAAGGCCCCCTCGGGGGGTACGGGGGGTCGTCCCCCCGGGAGACAACTGCCGGATTCCCGCTTCCCTCCCAGATTGCCGACGTGCCCGGCGCCGAGGGGTGGCGGGACATGTACCAGTACTTCACCCGCTTCCAGCCGGCCGATGACCAGCGCTTCTGGTTCTACAACTCGATGCACTTCCCCGAGCCGGTCCCGGCCTTCGACACGATCACCTCCGAGGTGCCCTACCAGGCGATCGGCGCCAACACCGCGCGGCTGTTCGTCTTCCCGACGACGCTGGGCATCGAGCACCGCATCGTCAACGGCCGGGTCTACATCACCGCCAATCCCGTGCTCGACCCGGCCGAAATCGAGCGGCGCGCGGCCGAGTTCGGACCGCGGGCGGCGCACTACTTCGAGCACTGGGACGAGCTCTACGAAGGGTGGAAGGACCGGCTGCGGGCGCTGATCGCCGAGGTGGAGGCGATCGAGGTGCCCCAGCTGCCCGAGTGGGAGGACGCCGAGGCCGTCTTCTCCGCGCGCGGCGTGGCGCAAAACCACTACCTGCGCGAGGGCTTCCAGAAGTGCGTGACCCTCTACAGCACGATGTGGCACCACCACACCGAGATGCTGATGCTCGGCTACGGCGCCTACGTGGTGTTCTTCCAGTTCTGCACGCAGGCGTTCCCGGAGATCAGCGACCAGACCGTCGCCCGGATGGTGGCCGGCATCGACGTCATCATGTACCGGCCCGACGACGAGCTGCGCCGGCTGGCCCGGCTGGCGGTCGAGCTGGGCCTGGACGAGGAGTTCACCGAGGGCCGGCGGGCCGCGGTCGTCCTCGCCGCCCTGGCTGAGCGGGGGGACGCCGGCGCGCGATGGCTCGCGGAGTTCGAGAAGGCGCGCGACCCGTGGTTCAACGTCTCCACCGGCGACGGGTTCTACCATCACCACCTCAGCTGGAACGACGACCTGACCGTGCCGTTCACCGCGCTGCCCGGCTACGTCGCGGCGGTGAAGTCCGGCACGCTGAAGGACCGGCCCACCGCGCACCTGCAGGCCGAGCGGGAGCGGATCGCCACCGGGTACCGGGAGCTGCTGGCCAGCGAGGAGGAGAAGGCCGCGTTCGACCAGATGCTCGGGCTGTGCCGGCTCGTCTTCCCGTTCGTGGAGGACCACAAGTTCTACTGCGAGCACCAGTTCACCACCTTGTTCTTCCGCAAGGTGAAGGAGTTCGGCGCGCTGCTGGCCCGGCAGGGGGTGCTGGCCGAGGCCGACGACATCTTCCACCTGCACCACACCGAGGTCGACCTGGCCCTGGCCGACGTGATGCTGGCCTGGGCGGCCGGGTCGCCGCCGCTGGGCGGCACCCGGTTCCCGGCGATCATCGCCGAGCGCAAGCGCATGCTGGCGGTGCTGAAGGACTGGTCCCCGCCGCCCGCGCTCGGCCCGGTGCCCGAGGCGCTGAACGACCCCGCCGTGCGGATGCTGTGGGGCGTCACCCAGGAGCGGATCGAGCAGTGGCTGCACCCGTCCGCCGATGAGATGCGCGGCGTCGCCGCCTCCCCGGGAGTCGTGGAGGGCATCGCGCGGGTGCTGCAGGACGTCAACGAGATCGGCCAGCTCCGCGAGGGCGAGGTCCTCGTCTGCCCGGTCACCGCGCCCTCCTGGGCGCCGGTGTTCGCGAAGATCAAGGCGGCGGTCTCCGACATCGGCGGGGCCATGTCGCACGCGGCGATCGTCGCCCGCGAGTACGGCATGCCCGCCGTGGTCGGCACCGGCGACGCGACCAAGCGGATCCGCACCGGCGACAAGATCCGCGTCGACGGCGACCGCGGCACCGTCCGGATACTGGCCTAGAGGGAGCACATGGCTGACGCTGACTCGATCGTCTTGCCGCTGGCGCAGGCACTGGGCGCCCCCGTGGCCGGCGGGAAGGGCGCGAGCCTCGGCGAGCTCGTCCGGGCCCAGATCCCGGTCCCGCCTGGCTTCGTGGTGACGACGGGCGCCTTCGCCGCGGCGATGCGGGTCAACGATCCCGGCGGGAGACTGCGGGCCGGGATTGAGGCGAGCGACGCCGCTGACCTTCCCGCGCTCGCGCGGGCCGCCGCGCGGACCCGGGACGCCATCATCTCCGGGCCGCTGCCGGCCGGGACGGCGGCCGCGATCAGGGACGCGTACGCGAGCCTGCGCGACGCTCCCGTCGCGGTGCGCTCCTCGGCGACGATGGAGGACAGCGCCGCCGCCTCGTTCGCCGGGCTTCAGGACACCTACCTCGGCGTCCAGGGGACCGAGGCCGTCCTCGACGCCGTCCGCCGCTGCTGGGCGAGCCTGTACAACGACGAGTCGGTCGCCTACCGGCGCCGCATGGGCCTGCCCGAGGGCTCACTGTCGATGGCGGTCGTGGTGCAGCTCATGGTCGCCCCCCGCTCGGCCGGGGTGATGTTCACCCGCTCGCCGGTCAGCGGGGACCGCTCGGTGGTCGCCATCGAGGGCACCTGGGGGCTCGGCTCGGCGCTGGTCGCCGGGGACGTGACCCCGGACAGCTTCGTGATCAGCAAGATCACCGGCGAGATCACCGGCCGCCGCGTGTCCGCCAAGGCGGTCACGCACGCGCTTCGGGCGGTGCGGGTGGTCGCTCCCCCGGGAGACGTCGCCGCCGCCGGGGTCGCCGTCGTGGACACGCCAGCGGAGTTGCGCGAGCGGGCCTGCCTCAGCGACGGCGAGATCCGCGCGCTGGCCGCGGTGGCCCGCCGCGTCGAAGGGCACTACGGGTCGCCGCAGGACATCGAGTGGGCCGTCCTGGACGGGGACGCCCCCGAGGCCGAGCGCGTGGTCCTGCTGCAAAGCCGCCCGGAGACCGTGTGGGCGGCCAGGGACGCGGCCGCCTCCGGTCCCCTGGCCGCCCCGAAGGCCCGGCCCGCCGACCATGTCCTGTCCCTGTTCGCGAAGCCACAGTCGCGATGACCCCGAGCCCGGCGCTCCCCGCCAGCGCCAGCGCAGCTTGCTGTTATCACGCCGGGCTTGGCCTCGCGGGGGCGGGTGCGCGGTGGAGCTGACCAACGAGGACGTGGCCGACATCCTGGCGCTGCTGGACTCGCTGCCCTATGACGAGCTCGACCTGCGGACATCGCGGTTCCGGC
>JAICUO010000564.1 GCA_025935815.1 Streptosporangiaceae bacterium | reverse complement strand
GTGGCCACCGAGCCGTAAAAGCGCAGGGTGCGGGCGGCGCCCGCCAGCTCGGCGGTCAGCCGGGGCACGCCCAGGGCGGTTTCCTGGTCGGCGAGGGCGGTCAGGTCCGCGGCGCTCGCCTCCAGGTCGCGGGCGATGGCGGCGAGCCAGGCGGCGCGCACCTGGGGGCGGACGGCGGCGACGGCATCGGCCGCGTCCGCGGCGGCCGCGACGGCGCTGGCCACCTCTTCCGGGCTGGAGGGGGAAGGAGCGGGAACCGACGTTCCGTTACGGGGAGAGAAGGACAGGGAGGTCATGTGGCACCCGCCCCGGCCTCGGCGGCGGTGATGGCCTCCCCGAGGACGGCCAGGGCGTCATCGAGCAGGTCAAACCCGATGACCAGCGGCGGGAGCAGGCGGATCACGTTGCCGTACGTCCCGCAGGTGAGCACCAGGACGCCGTTGGCGTGGCAGTGCCGGGCGATGGCGGCGGTGACCTCCGGGGCGGGCTCGTCGGTGCCGGGCCGGACGAACTCGACCGCGAGCATCGCGCCGCGGCCCCGCACGTCGCCGATCGACGGGTGCGCGGCGGCCAGGTCCTTCAGCTGGGGCAGGACGTGCTCGCCGATCTGGCGGGCGCGGTCGACGAGGCCCTCGGCCTCGATGGTCTCCAGCGCGCCGAGCGCGGCGGCGCACGCGATCGGGTTGCCGGCGTAGGTGCCGCCCAGCCCGCCGGCCGGGGCCGCGTTCATGATCTCCGCGCGGCCGGTGACCGCGGCGATCGGCAGGCCGCCGCCGAGCGCCTTGGCGCTGCACACCAGGTCGGGGACGATGCCCTCGTGCTCGCTGGCGAACCACGCGCCGGTGCGGGCGATCCCCGCCTGCACCTCGTCGGCGACGAAGACGATGCCGTGCGCCGCGCAGAATTCGGCGACCTTCGGCAAGAAGCCGGGCGCGGGGACGATGAAGCCGCCCTCGCCGAGGATCGGCTCGGCCACCACGGCGGCGACGTTCTCCGCGCCGACCTGGTGCAGCACGACGTCGGTGAACCGCGCGAACGCCTCGTCGGCCGCCTTGTCCGGGCCGCCCGGCCACCGGTAGGGGTGCGCGGTCGGCACCCGGTACACCTCGGGGGCGAACGGGCCGAAGCCCTGCTTGTACCCGTGCTGCTTGGCCGTCATCGTCATGGTCATCAGCGTGCGGCCGTGGTAGGCGTGGTCGAAGACGACGACCGCCGGGCGCTTGGTATAGGAGCGGGCGATCTTGACCGCGTTCTCCAGGGCCTCGGCCCCGGTGGAGAACAGCGCGGTGCGCTTGTCGTGGTCACCGGGGGTGAGCTGGTTGAGCCGGGCGGCGACGTCGACGAAGCCCTGGTACTCGGTGACCATGAAGCAGGTATGGGTGAACGCCTCGGCCTGCTCCCGCACCCGCTTGACGACGGCCGGCGCGCTGGCGCCGACGCTGGTCACGGCGATGCCGGAGGCGAGGTCGATGATCTGGTTGCCGTCGACGTCGACGATGATGCCGCCGTCAGCGCGGTCAACGAATATCGGCAGGTTGATGCCGAACCCAGTGGGCACCTGCTGGAGCCGCTGGGCGTGACGTTCGGTGGAGCGCGGACCAGGGATGGCGGTCTTGACAACGCGCTTTTGCTCAAGGAGGGCGACCATAACGGGATGGTAGGCAGCCACCGAAGCCAAACGCACTAGACAGGTTGTCCAGCATGGACCGCTACGATGGACGATATGTCCAGTGGTGGCGCGCTGCCGACCCTGCGTGACCTGTGCCGGGCGCTCGGCCCTGACCTGACGCCGCTCGTGCCCGCCGTGGCGCCGGGCGCCGAGGTCACCGCGGTGCACGTGTCGGAGCTGGCCGATCCCACGCCGTTCCTGGACGGCGGCGAGCTGCTGCTGACCACCGGGCTGGGGTTCCGGTCATCACCAGCCGGGGAGCCGCCGTCGGGGCTGTGGTTCAGCGGCTACGTCCGGCGGCTGGTGCGCCGGGGCGTGTCCGGGCTCGCGGTCGGCGTTGGCCCGGTTCACCCGGCTGTCCCGGAGGGGCTGATCGACGCCGCTACCCGGGCCGGGCTGCCGCTGCTGGTGATCCCGGCGCCGACGCCGTTCCTGGCGGTGAGCCGGCGCTACTGGTCCATGCTCGCGGAGTCGGGCCAGCGCGAGCTCGCCGAGACGCTGTCCGCGCACCGGTCACTGGTCGCGGCGTCCCTCGGCGCGGCTGCGGTGCCCGCGGTGCTGCGCCGGCTGGCCGCCGCTACCGACGGGTGGGCGGCGTACCTGGCCCCCGACGGGCGGCCGCGCGCGGTGTGGCCCGCGGATCGCCTCGCCGCCGCGCGCGAGCTGCAGGGAGCTATCCGGCGGCTGAACGCGGTGGGCGCGCACACGTCGGCCTCGCTTCCGCTGGGGGATCATGACGTGGTCGTCCAGCCGCTCGGCGACGGCGACCGGCTGCTGGGCTACCTCGCGATCGGCCACGCCCGGCCGCTGCCGCCGCGCGCGCAGCAGCTGGCGATGACGGCGGTCGCGCTGCTCACGCTGGAGTCCGTCCACGCCGAGCGGCTGCGGCGGGCTGCGCGGGTGCCCGATGGCGTGCTCCTTGACCTGCTGCGGGCCGGCTCGGTGGCCGCCGCCCGGCGCGCGGCGCGGTTCCTGGGCGTCGACCTGCCCGACCGCGGCCGGGTGGCGCTGCTCACGGGGCTAGACGATCAGGCGCTGCTAGGCGCGCTGGACGGCACGCCGGGCGCTGGCGAGCACGTGGTGCTGGCCGGCCGGGCGGACACCGGGGAAGGCAGGGCCGCCGGGGGAGGCGGGGCCGCCGGGCAAGCCGCTGCGGAATGCTGCCTCCTGCTGCGAGATAGCCAGGAGGCCGCCGGATGGCTGCGCGGGCTGATCTCGTCGCTGCCGGGAGCACGCGGCGCGCTGGGGGCGCCCGCCGATCTTGACCACGCGGGCGATTCCTGGCGCCGGGTGGCGGCGGCGCTGGCCAGCACCCCGCCCGGCCAGCTGACGGACTTCGGCTGGAGTGAGACGGGAGCGGCCCCGCTGGACAGCCCGCAGCTGCGCGCGTGGGCGCAGCACCGCCTGGCTGGGCTGACGGGTCCCGGCGGTGATGACCTGGCCGCGACGCTGGCCGCGGCCCTGCGCGGCCGCTCGGAGCAAGAAGCCGCCCGGGAGCTGGCCGTCCACCGCCACACGGTCCGTAACCGGGTGGTCCGCATCGAGTCGCTGCTGGGCGTCAGCCTCGATGATCCCGACGCGCGGGCCGAGCTATGGCTGGCGCTGCGGCTCACCGGCCGCTAGACCGCGCCGTGCGCCAGGAGGCGTCCGCCGCCGCACGAGATCCCGGCTTGACTATCGCACCCCACCGTCATCACCAGCCCAGCAAGTCCCACCAGCCACGCCAGCTCGACGGCACTCATCCCCGAGGGGGCAAACAGCGAGGCGGGGGATGCTGGCGGCGCACCGAGTTGCTCCCGGGGTCAGTGGGCGGAGAGGGTGAGTTGCGTTGGGTCGGCCGGGGTGGCCTCAGCTGGGTCATGGTGGCCGGGTTGCCGAAAAACTGCGCCGCCTCGCTGATCATGGCCGGGGTGACCAGCGGGTCGAGGTCTCCCGCGTACCGCAGGACGGGCGCGGTGAGTCTTCCGAGGGCGGCGGTAGTCGCGGGGCCGCCCGCAGCCCTGGTCAGGCGGCGGTGCGCTTGCGGGCCAGGTCCACGATGTCGCCGGGCATCGCGCCGGCGGCGAGCAGGCGCGGGAGCAGGCCCGGCTCGGTGGTCAGCGCCCGGAAGGTGAGGGCGACCGTCACGTCGTGACCGGGCCGGTCCTCGATGATGACCGCGTCCCCGGCCCGGACCGGCCCGGGCTCGATCACCCGCAGGTACGCCCCGGGCACGGCGGCGGCGGTGAACCGCTTGATCCAGCCGGCCCGCGCCAGCCACCCCTGGAACGTCCCGCACGGGATCCGCGGGCAGCAGGCCTCCAGGAGCAGGTCCCGCCCGATCCGCCAGCGCTCGCCGATCAGCGCGCCGCTGACGTCGATGCCCGCGGTGGTGAGGTTCTCGCCGAACACGCCGTTGCCCAGGGTCATGCCCAGTTCGCCTTGCCAGGCGTCGAGGTCCTCGCGGGCGTAGGCGTAGACCGCCTGGTCGGGCCCGCCGTGATTCTTGACGTCGTAGACGCGATCGCCCGCCAGGCCGACCGCGCCGGTGCCCTTAGGGCCGGGTGCCGATACCATAACCGCGCCGGTCACCGGCCGCTTGTCGATGCCGGTGAGCGCGACCGGCTTCCACGGATTAGGCCTTGGCCTGCCGATATTGACCGAGAGCACCCGCATGCGCCTCACCCTAGGCGGGCGCCCGCGGCCTTGTCGACGGAGTTTCCGGCGTTATCCGCCAAGTAGCTTGCCCAACGAACGGTGCCCCGCGCGGGTTTCGTCACTGGCGCCGGGGGATCATGGTGGTCTGGGCGGTCGCGTCCGCCCGCAGGTCATCGACGACGGGCGCGGGCGGGATCGGCGGCGGGAAGCCCAGCTCGGCGTTGTAGCGGCGGCCGGACAGCCGCAGCTGCACCGCCCCGCCCAGCACCAGCCGGTCCCGGGCGGACAGGAACGTCTCCTTGTCGCTGCCGACCTCACGGGACGGCAGGAACCCCGAGCCCGCCCAGCGCTCGACCTCGGTTCCGTTGGTGCTGTCGAGGTCGATCGCCACCAGCCGCCAGTTCACCGCGCTGACCTCCTCCAGCCGCAGCAGCAGGTGCAGCCGGCTCACCTTCAGCACCGCGTCCCGGTAGATCTCCGCGCGCCGGTCCGACAGCGGGTCCATCGTCAAGTCGATGCCCTTGATGCCGCGCCCCCGCCCGACGATCACCGGCACGTCGGTCTCCAGCGGGAACCGCATGATCTCCGCCTCCGGCTCCTGGCCGCGTACCGCCACCACCACCTCGTGCAGCTGCGCGCGCGGCCCCAGCGAGGCCAGCGGCTGGTCGCATGAGGGGCACATCGCCTCGCCGGACGGGGAGACCAGCGGCCACACCAGCAGCTGCTCCTGCCAGCTGGCGGCCAGCGTGCAGGAGGTATTGCCGCACTTCCACCTGGTGTGCAGGATCCGCCGGTGCACCTGGTTCTTGGGGTCCAGCCGGGTCCGCTTGAGGTCCTTGATCTCCCGGGCCAGCGACACCTCCTGCGCGCTGACCGGCGTGATGCCCAGCGGCGCGATC
>JAICUO010000474.1 GCA_025935815.1 Streptosporangiaceae bacterium | reverse complement strand
TACGCCGCCGACCTGCTGAGCGCCAACACCAGCAGCATCGGGTACCTGCTCAAGGACCGCGTCGCCGACGTCACCGAGTTCCTCGACGCCCTGCGCCGGGTGGCCAGCGGCGGTACCGCGCTCGACCCCGAGGTCGTCGCGCAGCTCCTCGTCCGCAGGGGATCAGACCCGCTCCAGACGCTCACGCAGCGGGAGCGGGACGTGCTCGCGCTGATGGCCGAGGGCCGCTCCAACGCCGAGATCGGCGCGGCCCTGGTCATCACCGACAGCGCCGTGAGCAAGCACATCAACTCGATCTTCGGCAAGCTCGGCCTGCACCCGGGCGACACCGGCCACCGGCGCGTCCTGGCAGTCTTGCGCTACCTCGGCGCCGCCCCCGCCTAACCCCGCCCTACCACCACTTGTCACGGCGCGCGGCGTCCGTGCCGCCGGTCTCGTCGAGGGCGTCCAGGGCCGCCATGTCCGCGTCGGTCAGCGTGAAGTCGAAGACCCCGGCGTTCTCCGCGATCCGCTCCCGGTGGGTGGACTTGGGAATGACCGGGAGGCCATGCTGCAGGCACCACCGGATCAGCACCTGCGCCGGAGTGCGGCCAGCCCGCGCGGCGATGCCGGCCACGCGGCGGTCCCGCAGGTGCCGCCCGGTGCCCAGCGGGCTGTAGGCCTCCGTCACGACGCCATGCGCCTCGCCCGCCTCCAGCAGGCCGCGCCGGTACTCGACCGCGCTGAACTGCACCTGGTTGACCACTGGCGGCACCGAGGCGGCCTTGATCACCTGGCCGAGGTCGGCGGCGCTGTAGTTGGAGACGCCGACCGAACGGGTCAGGCCGCGCTCCTTCGCCTGCTCCATTCCGGGCCAGGCGCGCAGCGGGCCGCCCTTGGGCCAGTGCACCAGGTACAGGTCGACCTGGTCGACGCCCAGCCGCTTGAGACTGTGCTCCAGCTCGGCGACCGGGTCCTTGGAGCTCGGCTGGAACTTCGTGGTCAGGTAGACCTCCTCGCGAGGCACCCCCGATTCCTGCAGCGCCCGCCCGACGCTCTCCTCATTGCCGTACAACTGGGCGGTATCGATGTGCCGGTAGCCAAGCTCAAGCGCCCACCGGACCGCGTTGACGGCGGCCTTGCCATTGCGGACCTGCCACACGCCCAGGCCGAGCATCGGGATGCTCGTGCCATCGCCCAGCTGCCGCGTCCGTTCTGCTGTCATCGGATCTCTCCCCTTGCCATCGCTGAGGTTCCTGCGACACGCACTGCCTGTGAAGGCACGCAAGCCCCTATAACCCGCGCAGGACCCCCGTGATTTCCGCGACGGCCGCCGCGTTGTCGCCGCGGAACCAGACCGCGCGCATCCCGGCCTCCCGCGCCCCCGCTACGCAGGGCTCCCGCGACCAGGGCCGGTCGCCTCACCCGGCGGGCTGGTGGCGGTCGGCGTTGGCGTGGAACGCGTCATGCACGTACTGGGCCAGGCCCGGCTCGGCGGACTCGTAGTGCCCGGTGAAGCGCGGGTCGGCCAGGTACATGTCGGCCAGGCCGCGGTGCATCGGGTAGCCGCACTCGTAGAAGTACTGCGAGATGTGCTGCCGGTGCCGCTCGGCCAGGTCCATGGCCCGCGCCCCGGAAGCGGGCAGCCCCGCCCGCAGCGCCTCGGCGAACCCGTTCAGTACCGCGTCCGCCTCGGCCTTGATCCGCGTCCAGTCCTCCTTGGCGTAGCCGGCCGTCCGGCGCTGCGACACCTGGTAGGCGTCGGTGTCGCCCCAGCGCTCGCGGGCCTCGTCGGCCCACTCGCCGCCGACCTTGTCGGTGCCGAACACGTCCAGCTGCTCTTGCGGCGTCAAGTTGATGCCCATCGCGCGTGCCTCCAGTTCCTTGTCGATGGCCGCGATCAGCGCGGCCGCTTGCTCTCGCTGCCCGACGAGCAGCTCGCGCTGCCGTCGCAGGTGGGCGACCGCGTCCGCGCGCGGGTCGCTGATCAGCTCCGCGACCTCGCGCAGCCCGAAGCCGAGCCGCCGGTAGGTCAGCACCTCCCGCAGCCGCTCCACGTCAGCCGCGGCGTACGCCCGGTACCCGGCGGCGGTGCGGGCGGACGGGGTGACGAGCCCGATCTCGTCATAGTGGTGCAGCGTCCGCACGGTGACCCCGGCCAGCTCGGCCAGCCGTCCCACGGTCAGGTGATCATCCACGTCCCCGACTATGCGCCATCACGTCACGTGAGGGTCAAGGGCTTTGCGGGGGTCGGGAGGACGCAGCTGTGCTCACCCGGCTGGAGACGGCCTCGGAACACCGCGGATACCGGGCGATCGGGCGCCCGGACCATCAACCCGTCCGAGCCGCGCTCAGGCGTCGCGCAGTCGCAGGACCACGGCGCCGGCGATGAGGGCGCCGAGGGTCCACAGGGCTAGCACGCCCAGGCCTTGCCAGGGGGCCAGCGGCAAGGCCTGGAGGCCGGCGGTGACCTGGATGTACAGCCCGGCCGTCATCGGCGCGACTTGCACCAGGTGGCGGGCCAGCACGTGGTCGGGGATCACGGCGGCGACGATCGGGAACAGGTACAGCAGGCCAAGGACCAGGCCGATGCCGGCGGCGGAGTCGCGGACCGCGGTGGTGACGCCCACGGCGAGCAAGGCGATCAGCGCCAGGTACAGCACCGAGCCAAGGGCGGCGCGCAGGACCGGGCCGTTGCCCAGGGACACCAGCAGGTACCCGTTCGCCGCCGACAGCCCCCGGCCGGGCAGGATCAGCCGCCCGGCCAGCACCGACCCCAGGACGGCGACCGTGCCCGCGGTGATCGCCCAGCCGGTCACCACGGCCGCCTTGGCGGCCAGCATCACCAGCCGCCGCGGCGTGGCGGCCAGCGTCACCCGGATCATCCCGTTTCCGTACTCGCCGCCGACCGTCAGCGCGGCCAGCAGCGCGACCACCACCTGGCCCACGTCCACCCCGGTCAGGCTGATCTTCGCCGGGTCGGCCCCCGTCAGCGCGGGCGCGCACCCCAGCGGGCCGCACCCGGCGCCCGCCGCCGCGGCGGCGCTCACCGCCGCGGTGATCGCCGCGGCGGCGGCCAGCAGCCACCAGGTGCTGGCCAGCGTCCGCAGCTTGGTCCACTCCGCGTGCAGCGCGCCCGGCAGGGCGCTCCAGCCGGCCCGGGCCAGGACAGGGGCCGGGCGCGCCGCGGCGGGCGAGGCGACGGCGTGCATCACGCGTCCCGGCGGCGCAGCAGCCAGGCGGCCCCGGCCAGGGCCACCGCCGTCCACCCGCACAGCACCGCGAGCCCGGCCGCCGGCGCGAGCGGGAAGTAGCCTGACAAGGCCGAGTAAATCGCGGTGACCTGCGGGTAGGCCGGGTACGGCTGCTGGAGGGCGAAGCCCGCCGCGGGCGTGATCCGCAGCAGCCAGTCCGCCGCGCCGAGCGGCACGACGGCGGCGACGGCCAGGAAGTACGGCAGCACGATGGCGGCGATGGCGATCGCGACCGCGGTCGCGCTGCGCCGCACCATGGACCCGATGGCCAGGGCGAGCACGGCGCTGACGGCGGCCAGCGCCGCTGTGCCGAGGACGACGCGCACCACGGTCGGCCCGGCCACCGGGAACCCGTAGTAGCCGCGGGCGTGGGTGATCGCGGTGCCGGCCACCACCGCCACAGTGGCGCTCACCAGCCCGGCGACGAAGGCGACGGCGCCGATCACGACCGCCTTGGCGGCCAGCGTCCGGCCGCGCCGCGGGCTCGCGGCGAGCGTCACCCGGATCAGGTTGCGCCGGTACTCGGCGGTCATGAACATGGCGGCGACCACCGTCAGCGCGATCAGCCCGGCGAACGTGCCCAGCAGGTAGCTGGTGAGGGTGGCGGCGGAGTCGGCCGGGCCGCCGTGCCCGGCCGGGATCGGCGCGATGTCCCCGGACCCGGTCACGGTGAACTGGCCGCCGGCCTGGCGGTACTGCCCGATGCCCGACCCGGTCGCGGCCCCGACGTATTCGCCGGTCAACGGGCCAGCGAGCCCGCTGACGCGGTCGATGACGGCGGTGGCCTGGGTAGGCCCGCCGCCGCCGCTGACCCCGCCGCCGAAGTTCTGGGTTTCCTGGTTGTCACCGGGCGAGGCGGTGAACAGCCCCGCCTGCACCGTCGACGGCAAACCGGGGAGGGTCACGGTGGCGACCTGGGTCCAGCGGGTGCCGTCTGCCGAGTCGTAGCCGGTGATCACGTCGCCGGCGCGGGTCAGCCGCAGCCAGCGGGGGCTGGCCGCCCCGACGGCACCGGGCAGGCCGGAGGCGTCCTCGGTGTAGTTCCACTGCATGCGCACCCCATGGCCCGCGGCGACCATCACCGCCGCGTACGGGGACCCCTGGTTCGTGCCCTGCTTGATGATGATCCCGGCCTTGGCCCACTCCTCGAGCCCGGGTCGCGTCGGGGCCGGCGGGCCGTTCGGGCTCGATGACGGGAGGAGGCCGGTCAGCGAGGTGACCCGCACGGTGATGGTGGCGTCCCCGGTGAGCGGCTGCCGCACGAAGTAGAAGCTGTCGGATACCGCCTCGCCACCCGGGCCGACCGCGAACGTGATCATGCAGGCCGCCCCGGTCCGCTGCGGGCCGCCGCCGGCGTGCTGGCACGTGCTGGTGCCGGCCCCGGTGCCGAGCAGCCCGATCCCGGCCGCCACCACGACGGCGGCGATCATGGCGATGACCCAGCCGCGGACCGTGCGGAACTTCGTCCACTCCGCGTGCAGCGACTGCGCGAACCCGTCCGGGCCAGGGCGCTGGCCCGAGCGGTAGGGGGTCATCACGGTCATCGCCGCGCACCTCCCGCCGGGAATTCGACCGCGTCCTTGGTCAGCTCCATGTACGCCTCCTCCAGGGACGCCCGGTGCGCGGCGACCTCGGTGAACGGGACGTGACCGTCGGTGAGGACGGCCACGATCTTCTGCGCGGGCAAGCCGCAGACGGTGAGCCGGCCCGGCGCCGTGGCGGCGACGGTCGCCCCCGCGTGGGCCAGGACCGTCATCGCCTCGGTGCGCGCCGGGGTGCGCAGTTCCACTCGTTCCCCGGACGCGGCCTCGATCAGGGCGGCCACGCTGGTGTCGGCGATGACCTGCCCGCGGCCGATGACGATCAGGTGATCGGCGGTGTCCTGCAGCTCGCTCATCAGGTGGCTGGAGACCAGCACGGCCCGCCCCTCGGCGGCCAGCGACTTCAAGAAGCCGCGCATCCAGACGATCCCCTCGGGGTCCATGCCGTTGAACGGCTCGTCCATCATGATGACCGGCGGGTCGCCGAGCAGCGCGGCGGCGATGCCGAGCCGCTGCCGCATGCCGAGTGAGTAGCCGCCGGCCTTGCGCCGGGCGACGGACGCCAGCCCGGTCAGCGCCAGGACCTCATCGGCCCGGCGCCCGCCCAGCCCCTGGGAGTGAGCGAGCCAGAGCAGGTGGTTGCGCGCGCTGCGGCTCGGCTGCAAGGCCGCGGCATCGAGCAGCGCCCCGACGTGGCTGAGCGGGTGCCGCAGCGTGCGGTACGCCGCCCCGCCGATGAGCGCGGTCCCCGCATCGGCCGCGTCCAGGCCGAGGATGATCCGCATCGTGGTGGACTTGCCAGCGCCATTCGGGCCGACGAAGCCGGTCACCTGTCCGGGAAGGACAGTGAACGACATGCCGTCGAGCGCCTGCGCCGACCCGAACCGCTTGCGCAGCCCGGACACTTCGATCGTCGCTTCCATGGCCGAAAATCTAGGTCCGGCCGCCGGGCGCGGTCATCACGCGGCAGAGGGGTCTTCCGCGGTCCCATTCAGGGGGTGCCCGGGCGCGCGGCGTCCCCCTGGAGAGCTACCGCCGTTGCCCCGGCACGGGGGACGCGGCCGCCCAGCGCTTGCGAGGACAATGAATGCCATGGCCCAGGACTGGCACGCGCGCATCACGGCCGCCCGGCACGCGGCGGCGCTTGGCGGCGCGCTGCTCGCGCTGGCGGCCTGCGGGCAGGCGATCGGCCAGGCGCCGGGGCTGGCGGGCGCCCCCGCCGGGTCGACGGGGCTGGCCGTGTTCGTGGAGTACGTGCTGCCGCTGGGCACGTTCGCCTTGCTGGCGACGGTGCCGCTGCTCTTCTTCCGGCCGGTCGCGGCGGCGGCCGTGGTCACCGCCGCCAACGTGGCGTCGCTGGCGGCGTTCGGCTTCGTCGCCGTCGCCGCGATCGCCGGGCAGCTGATCGCGGGTTACCGGCTCGGCCGCGCGGACGAGGCCCGCTGGCCGAGCGCCGCCGCCGGCCGCAAGCTCGAGCAGCCCATGGCCATCGGGCT
>JAICUO010000375.1 GCA_025935815.1 Streptosporangiaceae bacterium | reverse complement strand
ATACGGGTACCCGCCCGGCCGGGCCGGCCGCGCCGCCAGGTCAAGCGGCCGGCCCACCTCGCGGACGGTGCCGGCGGCGGCCGCGGTGGCCGCGCGGCTCCGGTCTTCGGCCTCGCCCGTGAGCGGTGCCGCCGGGTGCGCCTCGACGCCGAGCGCCGCCACGCCGCCGGACGTGGCGGCCGCCACGGTGGCCCGGCTGGCCCTCATGGCCTCGGCGGCCTGGCCCTCGTCGAGGTCGAGGTGGTAGCGCAGCACTACCGCCTCACGCTGCTGGTCAGGCAGCCGCCGGATCGCGGCCAGGATGCGCGCTTGCCTCTCGGTGAGCAGGAAGCTGGCGTCGTCCGGCCCGGGCCGCTCGGGTCCATCCAGCAGGTGCCTGCCCTGGTCGCGCCGGCGCAGCACCGCGCGGCAGCCGTCCAGCACCGCCGGCCGCAGGGAGGGCAGGGCCGTCGCCGGGTCGGCGCGGCGGTCCCGGCGCCGGTACAGGGCGAGGAAGGCGTCGTGCACCACGTCCTCGGCGCTGGCCTGGTCGCCGAGCATGATGACGGCCAGCCGGACCAGGCCGAGCGCGTGCTCGGCGTACAGCGCGCTCACCGGCCGCGCGTGCCCGGGCGCGTCGGCCGCGGCGTGCTCCACGCACTCCATGAAACTACAAAGCGGCTCGCCGCGGCACCTCGCCCGCGAACGGGTGCCTTGCCTACCAGGCGATCATGCCCGGGTAGGTCAGGTATGTGAACGCGATGGCGATCTTGCTGCCGTCGGGGGAGAGCGCCACCGCGGTGGGGCCGGCCCCACTTCGTGCCCCACCGACGCAGGCGCGCACGGAACGTTGGGGCGAGTGGGAATCTTTTCTGGCCGCGGAATTACCGCTAGGGGGGCACCCGCCGTGATCAGTGGTCTAAACCATCGGTCTATACCATTTCATCCAGTGGTCTATACCAATGTCCCGGCGCCCGCGCGGGCCTGGTTCCGCACGTGTTTCCGGACGCATCATTCGTCACTCTTGCATCAGTGGTGAGCGACTTACGATTTAAGCACGGTCGGATTTCCCGACCAGACCTGCGCTGGGTAGGGTCTCGTACAGGAGATCTCACTGGTGCAAGGAGGCAGGTAGTGCCGAAGTTCGTGTACGACTTCACCGAGGGCAATAAAGACCTCAAGGACCTTCTGGGCGGTAAGGGTGCAAACCTCGCCGAGATGACGAACCTCGGCCTCCCAGTCCCACCCGGCTTCGTCATTACCACGGACGCCTGCCGTCATTACCTGGCGCACAAGGCGACCCCCGAGGGGCTGGATGAGGAGATCACGCGCCACCTGGCGGACCTGGAAGGCTCGATGGGACGCCGGCTCGGCGACCCCGCGGACCCGCTCCTGGTCAGCGTGCGCTCAGGGGCCAAGTTCTCGATGCCGGGCATGATGGAGACCGTCCTCAACGTCGGCCTGTCGGACGCGTCGGTGCACGGGCTGGCCAAGCAGGCCGATAATGAGCGCTTCGCCTGGGACTCCTACCGGCGGCTGGTCCAGATGTTCGGCAAGACGGTGCTGGGCATCGAAGGCGAGCACTTCGAGAGCGCTATCGAGGCCGCGAAGAAGGCCCGGGGCGTGACCGCTGACACCAGCCTGGACGCGGAAGACCTCAAGAGCCTCACTGAAACTTTCAAGCAGATCGTCCGCGAGCACGCCGGGCGTGACTTCCCGCAAGACCCGCGCGAGCAGATGGACCTGGCCATCAACGCCGTCTTCGAGTCGTGGAACGCCGACCGGGCGGTGCTGTACCGGCGGCAGGAGCGCATCCCCGCCGACCTGGGCACTGCGGTGAACGTGGTCGCGATGGTCTTCGGCAACCTCGGCGACGACTCCGGCACCGGCGTGGCGTTCACCCGCGACCCGGGCAGCGGCGCGCAAGGCGTCTACGGCGACTACCTGCAAAACGCCCAGGGCGAGGACGTCGTCGCCGGAATCCGCAACACGGTGCCGCTGCAAGACCTCGAGGGGATCGACAAGGCGTCCTACGACCAGCTGATGTCGATCATGGCGACGCTGGAGGGGCACTACCGGGACCTGTGCGACATCGAGTTCACCGTCGAGCGCGGCAAGCTGTGGATGCTGCAGACGCGAATCGGCAAGCGGACGGCCGCGGCGGCGTTCCGGATCGCTACCCAGCTCGTGGCGCAGGGCATGATCGACATGGACGAGGCGCTGACCCGGGGCAGCGGCGAGGAACTGGGCCGGCTGATGTTCCCGCGCTTCGACACCTCGGGCGGCGCCGCCACCCGCATCACCAAGGCGATCAGCGCCTCTCCGGGCGCGGCCGTCGGCAAGGCGGTGTTCGACTCGGCGACCGCCGTCGCGTGGGCGGAGGCCGGCGAGAAGGTCATCCTCGTCCGGCGCGAGACCAACCCCGATGACCTGCACGGCATGATCGCCGCCGAGGGCGTGCTGACCAGCCGGGGCGGCAAGACCAGCCACGCGGCCGTGGTCGCCCGCGGCATGGGCAAGACCTGCGTCTGCGGCGCGGATGAGCTCGACGTCGATTACCGCGGGCAGCGGTTCACCGCTCCCGGCGGCCTGGTCGTCAGCCAGGGCGACGTCATCTCCATCGACGGCACCTCCGGCGAGGTGTACCTGGGCGAGGTGCCGGTGGTCGCGTCGAACGTCGTGGAGTACTTCGAGGGAGAGCTGGCCCCGGACACCGACGACCTGGTCGCGGCGGTGCACCAGGTCATGACCTACGCCGACTCCCGGCGGCGGCTCGGCGTCCACGCCAACGCCGACAACGGCCCGGACTGCGCGCGCGCCCGCCGGTTCGGCGCCAGCGGCGTGGGGCTGGTCCGCACCGAGCACATGTTCCTCGGCGAGCGCCGCGAGCTGGTCGAGCACCTGATCCTGGCCGAGACCGAGCAGGAGCGGCAGGCGGCGCTGGATGCCCTGGAGCCCCTGCAGCGCGGGGACTTCACCGAGATCCTGACGGCGATGGACGGGCTGCCGGTCACCATCCGGCTGATCGACCCGCCGCTGCACGAGTTCCTGCCCGACCTGACCGAGCTGTCGGTCAAGGTGGCCCTGGCCGGCGACAACGCGACCGCCACCGATCGCAAGCTCCTGGACGCGGTGCGCCGCCTGCACGAGCAGAACCCGATGCTCGGCCTGCGGGGCGTCCGGCTCGTCCTGGTCATCCCCGGCCTGCTCGACATGCAGGTCCGCGCGATCGCCGGCGCGGCCGCCGACCGCGCGGCCGGCGGCGGCGACCCCCGGCCGGAGATCATGATCCCGCTCACCGACACCGTGCAGGAGATGGAGATCAGCCGCGAGCGGGCCGAGAAGGTCCTGCGCGCGGTGGAGGCGGAGACGGGCGTCCACGTCGAGATCCCCATCGGCACGATGATCGAGGTGCCGCGCGCCGCCCTCACGGCGGGCGAGATCGCCCGCGCGGCGGAGTTCTTCTCCTTCGGCACCAACGACCTCACCCAGATGACCTGGGGATTCTCCCGCGACGACGTCGAGGGCGCGTTCTTCAGCGCGTACATGGACATGGGGATCTTCGGGGTGTCGCCGTTCGAGACGATCGACCGCGAGGGGGTCGGCCGGCTGGTCGACATCGCCATCGCCGAGGGGCGGGCGGCCCGGCCCGACCTGCACCTGGGAGTCTGCGGCGAGCACGGCGGTGACCCGGCGTCCGTCTGGTTCTTCCACGAGGCCGGCCTGGACTACGTGTCCTGCTCGCCGTTCCGCGTCCCGATCGCGCGCCTGGAAGCCGGCCGCGCGTCGGTCGCCAGCGCGGGCAGCGACACCAGGTGACATGAGTGGCAGCGGCGGCCGGCGCGGGCGGCGACACTAGGTGCTGTGACCTCGTCATCGTCAGACCGGCCGCACTGGCCCGAATGCGAAGGCTACGCGCGGGCCGACAGTGAGCGCTGGGCGACCGAGCCGCTCAAGGGCGCCGGCCGCACCGGGTTCCAGCGCGACCGCGCGCGGGTCCTGCACAGCTCCGCGCTGCGCCGGCTCGCCGCCAAGACGCAGATCGTGCGGGCCGGGTCCGGGGACTTCCCGCGGACCCGGCTCACCCACTCGCTGGAGTGCGCGCAGATCGGCCGCGAGCTCGGCGCCTCGCTGGGCTGCGATCCTGACCTCGTGGACGCGGCGTGCCTGGCCCACGACATCGGGCACCCGCCGTTCGGGCACAACGGAGAGGCCGCCCTGGCCCGCCTGGCCGATCCCGGCGGCGAGCTGGCCTGCGGCGGGTTCGAGGGCAACGCCCAGTCGCTGCGGATCCTCACCCGCCTGGAGCCCAAGGTCCCCGGCGTCGGCCTCAACTTGACCCGCGCCACCTTGGACGCCGCCCTGAAGTACCCGTGGGTAGCGGCTTCCTCCCCTTTGCCCGCCAACGATCCGCCCGCTCCTGCCTCGTTCGAGACACCCGATGCCCCGCAGGCGCCCAAGAAGTACGGTGCGTACGAGAGCGACCTGCGCGCGTTCGAGTGGATCCGCGCGGGCGCGCCCGCCGGGCGCCGCTGCCTGGAGGCGCAGGTCATGGACTGGGCCGACGACGTCGCCTACTCGGTGCACGACGTGGAGGACGGCCTGCACGCCGGCCTGGTCAGCCTGGCCGCGCTGCGTGACCCCGCCGAGCGGGCCTTGGTCTCGCGGCTCGCGCGCGACGCCTACTGCAAGCCCGAGTGGGCGGTGCCGGCCGCCGAGCTCGAGGCGGTCTTCACCGAATTCCTCGCCCTGCCGTTCTGGGACTTCAGCTTCGACGGCGGCTACGCGGCCCTCGTGGCGGCGAAGACCCTGACCAGCAAGCTGGTCGGCCGCCTCGTAGGAGCTGCCTTCCGCGCCACCCTGGATGCCCACGCGGCGGCTTCCAACGGCGCCGCCGCCCCCGGCGTCGTTACCGTTCCCGATGTGCTGGCCGCGTTCCGCCTCACCCGCTACGCGGCCGACCTGGTGGTGCCCCGCCGCCAGCTGCTGGAGTGCGCCCTGCTCAAGGCGGTCGCCGCCCGGTACGTGATGGGCCGCGAAGGGGCGGACGCGCAGCAGGCGGGCGAGCGGGAGCTGATCGCCGAGCTGGCGCTGGCCATCTACCGGGGTGCCCCGGCGGCCCTGGATCCCGTGCTGCGCCGGGCATGGGATGCCGCCGAATCCGAGCCCGACCCAGAGCGGGCGCGCCGCCGGGTCGTCATCGACCAGGTGGCCTCCCTCACCGACACCTCCGCGATCGCCTGGCACCGCCGCCTGTGCGCGTAGCCGGCGTCTGACGGCTCGCTCCGCTCGCCGCAGCCGGACAGCGCCTGGTGAATTGCAGCGCCTCGGCACCCCTCCCTCCACCCGCGCCGGCAGTCTTGGCTAGCCTGGCCTTGCGGCAATGGCGCGAGTCCGGGAGGCGGACGTGGCGACTTTCGTGATCATAGGAGCGGGGCTGGCGGGCGCGAAGGCGGCCGAGACGCTGCGCGGCGAGGGGTTCGACGGGGACATCGTGCTGCTCGGCACCGAGCCGGAACGTCCCTATGAGCGCCCGCCGCTGTCGAAGGGCGTGCTGCTCGGCAAGGCCGAGCGCGAGTCCGCGTTCGTCCACCCGGCCGGCTGGTACGCGGAGAACCGCGTTGACTTCCGCCCCGGCGTCACGGTGACGGCGATTGACCCGGCGGGGCACGCGGTCACTGCCGACGGCGGCGCCGTCGCCTACGACAAGCTGCTGCTCGCCACCGGCGCCGCGCCGCGCCGGCTAGACCTTCCCGGCGCCGATCTCGACGGCGTTCACTACCTGCGCACCATGCAGGAGTCCGAGCGGCTGCGCGCGGCGTTCGCCACCGGGGCGCGGGTGGTGATCATCGGCGCTGGCTGGATCGGGCTGGAGACCGCGGCGGCCGCGCGCCTGGCGGACTGCCCGGTCACCGTCGTTGAGCCCGAGCCCGGCGCGCTGCATCGCACGCTCGGCCCGGAGCTGGGCGCGGTGTTCGGCGACCTGCACCGCTCGCACGGGGTGGAGTTCCGCTTCGGCGAGACCGTGACCTCGCTGTACGTGCCGCCGCAGGCCCCGCCGCGCCCCGGCGAGCCCGTGGCCCCCAAGATCGCCGGGGTCGTCACCTCCAGCGGTGACCAGGTTCGCGGCGAAGTGATCGTCGTCGGCATCGGCGTGATCCCCAACGACGCGCTGGCGCAGGCGGCTGGCCTTGAGGTCTCCAACGGCGTCGTGACGGACGCGGCCCTTCGCACCTCCGACCCCGACATCTTCGCCGCCGGGGACGTGGCGAGCTCGTTCAACCCGCTGCTTGGCCACCGGGTGCGGGTCGACCACTGGTCGAACGCCCTGAACGGCGGGGTGGCCGCCGCGAAGGCCATGCTCGGCCAGGACGTCTCCTACGACCGGGTGCCCTACTTCTTCAGCGACCAGTACGACCTTGGCATGGAGTGCTGCGGCCTGCCCTCGCCCGGGGCCTACGACCAGGTCGTCTACCGCGGCGACGTCCGCGCTCGCGAGTTCATCGCGTTCTGGCTGTCCGGGGGCCGCCTGGTAGCCGGCATGAACGTGAACGTCTGGGACGTCGCCGGCGACATCCAGGCCCTCATTCGCTCCGGCCGCGAGCTGAACCCCGCCCGCCTCGCCAACCCCGGCATCCCCCTGACGGACGTCTGACCCCCATTTTCAGCGCAGCGCCCACGGGTGGCGATTCAGCCGCCTTATCCCGAAGAGTTTGTGCATGCCGAAGAGTAGTCATCGTATTCGATGAAAACTCTACGAGCTGCATAAAGTCTACGAGATAGCAGCGGAATGAGCCGCTCGAAAGGCTCTTTTGTCAGTGGTCGTCGCCACACTCGGACCATGAGTGACACGATGCCGGCTCGCGTTCGCGCGCTGGCGACCTTGCAAGCAGGCGTGATCACGCGCAAGCAGGCGATCATGTCGGGTATGTCGTCCGGGGGCATCAACGCCAAGCTCCGGCACAAACGCTGGCAGCAGGTGTACCGGGGGGTGTATGCCACGTTCACTGGGCCGCTGGATCGTTCGGCGAGGCTGTGGGCGGCGGTGCTGTACGCCGGGCGGGGTGCGGTGCTGAGCCATGAGACGGCGGGCGAGTTGCAGAAGCTCACCGACAGGCCCTCGGCACTCCTCCACCTGACCGTGCCCGGAAACCGGCGGGTCACTCGGGTCAAGGGGCTGGTGATCCACGTTTCGGATCAGGTCTGGCGGCTGCCGTTCCCGCATGGGATGCTGCCGACGACGCTGCCGGAGGACACGATCATCGACCTGGCGGAGTCCGCTGATGACGTGGATGACGTGTACGGGTGGGTGACCAGGGCGTTCGGCCGCGAGATCACCGGGGACTTCAAGATGCGCGTCGCGATCGGCCGGCGGAGGAAGCTGCGGTGGCGAAGCGAGCTTGAGGAGGCCATCACGGCGGGGGCCGGGGGAGCGCACTCGGTTCTGGAGCTTCGCTGGGATCGCGACGTCGAGCAGGCGCACGGCCTACCGGCCGCCAGGAAGCAAGTGCGCTTCAAGAAGGCGAGCGGCCGCTCCGGCTACCGTGACCGGGTGTACGCGGAATACGGGGTAATCATCGAGCTGGACGGCAAGCGGGCGCACCCGGAGGAAGCACGCGGCATGGACCGGGCGCGCGACAACGCGGCCGCCGCCGACGGCGACGGCCAGACCCTGCGCTATGGCTGGAAGGAGGTCAGGTACGAGGCGTGCGAGACGGCCGT
>JAICUO010000285.1 GCA_025935815.1 Streptosporangiaceae bacterium | reverse complement strand
GTTCGCGCGAGCCCCGGGGGCGAGTGAGTGGCTCCGCGGCGGGATCGTCGCCTATGCCAGCCCGGTCAAGCACGACCTCCTCGACGTGCCGAGCGGGCCGGTTGTCAGCAAGGCGGCGGCCGTGGCGATGGCCCGGGGCGCCGCCCGCCTGCTCGGGGCGGACGTCGCGCTGGCCGTCACGGGGGTCGGCGGCCCAGGTTCCCAGGATGGCGAGCCGCCCGGGACGGTGTGGGCCGCCACGTGGCCTGAGGCTCTGGGCGAGGCCGTCCTGCTCCGGCTATCGGGATCACCGGAAAGCATCTGCGACCAGGTCTGCTCGCATACGGTCCGCATGCTCCGAGAGCGCCTCGAACGAACATGCTGGGGCGACGGCAATACCGTCGGCCGCGACGGTTGGCCGGCGCCTGGCGGGTAGCAGGCGCCAGAAGCGCCCTATGTCTCGCTGGGACGCCCGCCGTCCCTGCGACGACCTTCCCTGACGGGCAGTGAGCAGATGACCGCCGTTATCAGCGGCGCGAGGGCGACGGCGTCATGGCTGACCGCCACCAGCGACGCTCCTGGGTAACACCGCGCCAGTGCCCTCAGTCCCTGGACGGCTCGAGGCCGCGGAGCACGCCCGCCTCGTTGAGCGCCGTCTGGCCATGCCGGGCCAAGTACACCAGCGTTCGGGCATCCGTCACTCGAACCACCTCGCCAGCCTCATACGTCAGCCGGAGACAGGGGGTGCCACATCCCGATCCGGACGGACACTCCCGGGGACGCGTGCGCTAGCGGGCCGCCGGCCGGGGGCGGCAACCCCGCGGCTCCCAGGAGGTCCTGGTCGAGGCCAAGCACCCGGGCCTGCAGCAGGGGCCACGGGGGGTGCTCGGCCTCGGCCGCCGCAAGCCTGCCCGCGATCACCGCGAACAGGCGGTAGCGGGCGGTCAGGAACTCCGCGAGGTCGTCGCGCGCGGCCCCGGCCAGCGGCTCCCCCAGTTCCACCTCGACGTCACACCGGGCGCTCCCGGCGCGATGCCGGCGCCGGCAGCTGTAACGGATCCGGTTACCAGAGGCCGCCACCCGGATGCGGGACCAGAAATAGGGCAACCGGTAACCGGCCCGGGCGGCCAGGACGGCGGGCAGCCGGGCCGCGTCCAGGGACAGGAACCAGATCCCGGGCCGACCCCGGGCGTCGCGCGCGTAGGTGCGCACGTTAACCTCCCCGAACCGCGACAGCCAGGGCAAAGCCGGCATCCCCGGCGGCCGGACGCCCTCCATGAGGAACGGCGTCAGCCCGATCCACGCCGTCCCGTCACACGTGTCGGCGGTGAGCCCGGCCGGGAGGAAGGACTGCACCACTTGCGGCGGGTACCGCCAGTGCAGGAACGTTATCCGGTTCCACTGGTGGTACATCACCGGGTGCTCTACCCGCGGCGGCTGAGTATCCATCAGCTGCCCCGTTGCCCTCTGCCCGGCCAGGACGAAGCGATCAGTGGGTGCCCCGGTTGGTCATCGCGTCGCGGGCCTTGTCGGCGGCGGCGGCGACCGGGCCCACGGTCTTCAGCGCCCCCGGGCTGGCCGGGGTGTGCGGGTGCGGGCGGGTCGGCGCGGTCTTCTTGGCGGCCTCTAGCTTGCCGCCGAGCTCCTCGGCCTGCTGCGCGGTCAGGGCGGCGCGCAGCCCGGGCCAGACATGATTCTCCTCGTAGTCGATGTGCTCGCGTCCGGCGCGGGTGAACTCGGCGAGCAGCTTCTCGAACTCGGCCTGTCCGGCGTCGAGCTTCTCAAGCTTGGCGAGGACCTCCTTGCCCTCCTGCTCCTGGCCCAGCGCGGTGCCGGCCAGCGCGTCACCGCCCGGCACGTGCTCGCGCACGGCGGGCCAGAAGTACATCTCCTCAACGGCCTCGTGCCGGGATGCCTCGATGACGAGCTGCTCGGCGAGCTTCTTGCGCTGGGTTAGCTGCTCGGCCGTGGCGGTGCCCTGGCGGACGGCGCCTAGCTCAAGGTCGGTGAGCATCTGCTTCACCTCGGCGTGATCCTCGGCGAGGACTTCGAATGCGCTGGTCATGTGCCTGTTCTCCTTTGCGTTGTTAGCTTTTCCGGTAAGCCCCGGCCACCACCGGCAGACTGCCCTGGCTGTGGTGAGCTGGTCCTTTACCCCTGCCTCACGCGCTAACACGGCCGCCCAGAAGAAACGCGAAAGATATCTCCACCGGAGTTCTCTCCTTCGGGGCGCTGGCCGTCGCGGGAGCCTCGCCCTCTCTTCGTCAGATGCGGGCCGATTGACGGACGCGTAGCTCAGCGCCGGCTGGGCAGTGTCCCCGTCCGGGATGGCGCCGTCCGGGGAGGCACCGTCCGATGGCTGCGGGGCGATCCCAAACGCGACGCCCGCCCCGAGCCGCCGCCGGTCGGTGCGGCCAGCCCAGCGGCAAAAGAGCTAAGGCCAGAACCTCAACGGTGGACACCCGCCCGTGAGAGCCTTCACGAACCGGGCGCTTCCAGCGCAACGCGCACCCGGCTCCCAGAGCCAGCGGGTCTATCCAGATCCGGCAGCGTCAGACGATCGGGTTCATCACGATCGCCAAAGACCAAGGGTTCGTTTCTGCGGCAGGGCCGCACTGGCGGCCGGTCAGGAGTTGTATGGCGGGCAAGGACCCCGGACGGCCAAGCCGCCGGGAGCGGAAGGCTCGCTCCCGCCCGGCCCGGCTGCGGGCCAGCGTCTCGCGCCCCTGCTCACGTACAAGGCCTGCCCGCTCGATCGTGCCGGCCAGCCGGATGCGGGTGTCTGCCAGCTCGGCCAGTGTCCCGCTGGCGTCGAGTTTGGCTTCGGCGGCGTGCAGCCGGGCACGGCGTACCTCGTCCACCAGCGCTGGCGTCCCGGACCGCCGTACAGGGGAATTCCCGGCCGGCGGGCGGCCGTCCAGTGGCAGGCCGAGGATGTCCAGGATGCGGCGGACGCGCGGCGGGCAGGCGCGGACGCTCGCCGCACGCCCGCCCGGCAGCGTCCGCATGACCGCGTCCAAGACGCGCGCACCGCCGGCGTCGATGAAGGTCATGCCCGTCAGGTCGACCAGCACCGGCCCCGGCAGCGACCGCACCGCCGCGTCCGCGCGCTCGGCGAAAGCGTCGGCTCCCATCCCTTCGAGTTCCCCGGCGACCTGCAGCACGCAGACCCCGTTCCGGCGCACGGCCCGGACCTGTACGCTATCGGCTGTCACCAGCCGTCACCTCCAGCTCCCGTCCAGTCACTGCCAGCGGGCAGGCACCCAGCCCGCTCGCTGCCGGTGCCCGGCTGTAGCGTGAACGTCACCGTCACCTCGGAGCCGCCCTGGCCGGGGGCGAAGTCAACCTGATCGGCGAGGCCAGTCACCAGCCAAAGGCCGTGACCAGGCCGCAGGGGCCACGGGCCAGCGGTACCCAGGCCAGGCGCGCTGGCCTGGCCCCGGGCACCCGGCCCGTCATCGCTGACCTGGCACTGCAGCGCCCCGCCGATGACCGTCATCTGCAGCCGCCCGGCCCCGCCGCCGTGGCGCACCGCGTTGGCCGCCAGTTCGTGCAGCGCAAGCGCCACATCGCTCGCCCGCTCGCCGGCCAGCCCGGCCGCGACCGCTTCTTCCACCACCGCCCGGCGCAATTCAGGCAGCGTACCCGCGTCAAACAACTCTTCCAGAGCCATCGCGCGCCTCCATTGCGTCGATGCCAGCCCGGCCCCGCCCTCGGTGGCAGACAGCTACCATTTTATGGCATTGCGAAACAGGCAGCCGGGTGAAGCTTGGCGAATTGTCGACCACGAGGACCGACCCGGCCCCTTGCTCGCGCATCGCCTGGCCGGCCTCGGCCAGCGACTGGCCGGGACGCAGCGCCGAGGGCGCCGCGGTCATGACACTGGCCGACTAACCGCGGCCGTCTAACCACGGGCCACGACGTCAGACCTTCAGCGGCCGGGGCAAGCAGGCTGGACTGAACGGGTTAGCATGAAACGTGGCAGACCGAGACCAGCTTCTCCGGCAGACGCGCGCGCGAATCGAGGAACTGCGGCTGCGGACGCTTGAGATTGAGCAGCGGAACCTGGAACTGGCCCGCCACGTACCAGGGCGCGGCTCCTCTGTCGGCGATGTCGGGTCGCACTTGGCCCGGGCCGCCGGGCATCGCGAGATGTCAGCAGTGGACCGCCGGGTGGCCGGCGGGGTGTAGGAGCGCTGATGCTGGGCAGCCGGTAGGCATGGCGACTTGTGACGGGCCCGTTGTCGTGGTGGCCGCCTCTGCGGGCGGCTTTCCGCCCTTGCGTGACCTGATCGGCGGTCTGCCGGCCGACCTGCCGGCGGCGGTGCTCGTCGTGCTGCACATCCCGGCGAGGGGGGGCAGTAGCCTGCCCGGCATCCTTGACCGGGCCGGCCCCCTGTCCGCCGCGGCAGCAGTGGACGGCGAGCGGATTCAGCCGGGCCGGGTCTACGTCGCGCCGCCCGACCGGCACCTGCTCGTCATCAAGGACACCGTGCGGATTTCCCGTGGCCCGCGGCAGAACGGGGTCCGCCCGGCCGCCGACCCGCTGTTCCGCAGCGCCGCCCTGTACGCGGGACCGCAGGTGACGGCGGTGGTGCTCAGCGGGGCGCTCGACGACGGCGCGCTTGGCAGTGCCACGGTGGAGCGCCTCGGCGGCCGTGTCGTCGTGCAGGACCCCGACGAAGCGGAGTACGGCAGCATGCCCCGCAGCGCGATCGCGGTGACCGAGCACGCGGCCGTCGTTGCGACCAAGGCTCTTTCCGAGGAGGTGACCCGGCTGGTGACGGGAGAAGGCGGCGTGGCGGCGGAGGCTACCGGGCCTGACCGCGAACTGGTCGCGGAGATAGCGGGCCTGCTCAGCGGCGCCCCGGAGACGGACACCCGCCTGCGCCGCTACAGCGACCTGTCCTGTCCGGACTGCGGCGGGCCGCTTTACTTCAAGAACGCCGCGGAGCTGGACCGGGCCGAGACCTACGACTGCCTGGTGGGACACCGCTGGTCGCCGGAAAGCCTGTTGGAGGAGCAGGGCACTACCGTGGAGCGGGCGCTGTGGCTGGCCATCAGGTCGCTGGAGGAACGGGGCAGGCTCACCGGCAAGCTGGCCGGCGCCGCCCGCGAGCGCGGCCACGCGCTGTCCGCAGGCCAGTTTTCCGCGGCGGCCGAGGAGGCCATGCAGTCCGCTGATGCCATCCGCGAGGTCGTGAACAGCATGACGGCGGAGGTCGCAACGGCCCCCGACGAGGCGTAGGCTTCGGGCCGTGGCGGAGATGGAATCCGAGGACAACTTCGACGCTCTGTTCCTCATGCTGAAGGAGAGCCGGGGCTTCGACTTCACCGGGTACAAACGGTCGACACTACACCGCAGGGTCCGCCGCCGGATGGCCCTGGTGAACGTGGCGACAGTCGCTGAGTACCGCGATTACCTGGAGATGCAGCCGGAGGAGTTCAGTGCCCTTTTCGACAGCATGCTCATCAACGTAACGGGCTTCTTCCGTGACCCGCTGGCCTGGCAGGCGCTGGCGGAGAAGGTCCTGCCGGAGCTGCTGACGGCCAAGGGCGCCAAGGGCCCCGTGCGAGTGTGGAGCGCGGGCTGCGCCACCGGCGAGGAAGCGTACACCCTGGCGATGGTGATCGCCGAGGCCACCGGCCCCGACCAGTTCCGCGAGCGGGTAAAGATCTACGCCACCGACCTCGACGAACATGCGCTTCAGACGGCCCGCGCCGGCCTCTACGACGAGGCTGCGCTGGCGGGCCTGCCTGACCGGCTCCGCGATCTCTACTTCGAGTCGGCCGGAATGGCGGGGAAAAGCGCGTTCCGGCGCGACCTGCGCCGGCAGGTCATCTTCGGCCGTAACGACCTTACCCGGGACGCGCCCATCTCACGGGTTGACCTGCTGGCCGCCCGGAACACGTTGATGTACTTCAACGCGGAAGCCCAGGCCAATGTCATCAGACGATTCCATTTCGCGCTATCCCACCCGGGTTACCTGTTCCTCGGCAAGGCTGAGATGCTGCTCAACCACGCCGACCGGTTCGCACCGGTCGACCTGCGCAACCGGCTGTTCCGGAAAACCTCGCCCATTGTGCTCGAGTCCCGCACCGCCGGGTGGGCCGACATGAACGGCGCGGAGATCCCCGGCCGGATCGAGAGCGCCGCGCTGTCGGCCGGCCCGGTGGCGCAGCTTGCCGTCGACCTGTCCGGCAAGCTGCGTGTCGCCAACGCGGCCGCCGAGACGCTGTTCAACCTGCGGCCGCGTGACCTGGGCCGCCCGTTCCAAGACCTCGAGGTGTCCTACCGGCCGGTCGAGCTGAGGTCGCGCATCGATCACGTGCGCAAGGAGCTGAGGCCGGCCGAGTTGCACAACGTCGAGTGGCAGCGGCCCGGCGGAACCGACCCCGCCTGCTACGACCTGGCGATCGTGCCCCTGTTCGGGGCACCCGGCGACCTGATCGGCGTAGGCGTCAGTTTCACCGACGTGACCCGGTACCGGCGGGTCCGCGACGAGCTCGCGCACGCCAACACCGAGCTCGCGCACGCCAACACCGAGCTCGAGCGCGCCTACGAGGAGCTCCAGTCGCTCAACGAGGAGCTGGAAACCACCAACGAGGAACTCCAGTCAACCAACGAAGAACTGGAAACCACCAACGAGGAACTCCAGTCAACCAACGAAGAACTGGAAACGATGAACGAGGAGCTCCAGTCAACCAACGACGAGCTCCAGGTCATCAACGACGAGCTGCGCGGCCGCAGCGAAGAGCTGGACCAGGCCAACGGCTTCCTCGGCTCCGTTCTGCGCAGCCTCGGCAGCGCCGTGATCGTCCTCAACGAGGACCTGCGGGTCCAGGTCTGGTCGCCGGGGGCCCAGGACCTGTGGGGCCTGCGCCCGGAAGAGGCCGAGGCGAAAGACCTGCTCTCGCTCGACATCGGCCTGCCCGCCGCGGAAACCCGGCCCATTCTGCGCAAGGTCCTCGCCAGCGCGTCGGCGGATGGCACGAGTGCCGTCTCAGCGCATTGCGTAACCGCGGTGAACCGGCGCGGCAAAACAGTAGAACTGCAGATCGCGGCCTCGCCGATGCGGACCGAAGAAGGAAAAGTAAGCGGCGTTATCCTCGTCATCGACCACCGCCCGTTACAAGGTGATGGCTCTCATGACCGGCTACCTGCAGGCGCGGGCCGAGGCCCGGCCGCCCTTGGAGCGCACGCCTTCCTGGATCGGCGCAGGACCGGAAGACGAGACACCTGAACTGGTGAACCGGGTACGGGAGGCCCGGCCGCAGGCACTCCAGGCCAGGCAGGAGGCCAGCCGGATCCTGGTCCGCGTCTCGAAGACGACCGTCAAAGTCACCAGGACGCAGCGGCAGACCGCCCGGGCACGCGAGCGGCGACGGCAGCGTGCCGCGAGCAGGGACGGCAGCGGTCGGGTCCGCGGCGAGCGGATCATCCAACCCAGCGCCTCCCCGGGCAGCGCGCTGCGCGATCTGGCCGCTCAGGACCGCTTCGACAGTTCTCCGGCCACCCTGCGGCGCGCCGTCGCGTTCATCGACGAGCACGCTGGCCGCGATCTCACCGTCGCCGACATCGCCGCGGCCTCCTTCGTGACCGTCCGCGCCGTTCAGCTCGCGTTCCGGCGGCACCTGGACGTTACCCCGATGGAATACCTCCGCCGGGTCCGGCTCGACCGCGCTCACCAGGATCTCCGCGCGGCCGACCCCGCACGCGAATCGGTCACCGCCGTGGCTTACCGGTGGAAGTTCGCGAGCGCGTCCCGGTTCACCGCGTACTACCGCGGCATCTACGGCGTCCTGCCTAGCCACACGCTGCGCAGCTACTCCTGAGATGGTGCTCGCTCCGTGCTTGCTCGTACGCGACGGTACGGGCCGGCACAACCCGGCATCCCTGTCACTTTGCCTCGCGGTGTTGCGTTACAGCCCCGCACGTCATAACATTGTTGGCAATAGAGATTTCTAAAGAACGTAGCAGAGCAGCGGACTCTTAATCCGCGGGTTCGGGGGTTCAAGTCCTGGCGGCGCACTCACCATCCGGATGCTCGCGAGCCCACTGGACTGCGCCCCGGGCTCCGGCGGCCCCTACAGTTTCTCCTGGGCCGGGCGCCGTGTGCCGTGCCAAAGCTTCCGTATGGACGCTGACCTGGCGTTTCGCGCTCGTTAGGCCACTCTGCGGTACTCGGTGATCAGGCCGTCCAGGACTTGCCTGCGCTCGATCCGGGCGGTGATGTCGACGGCCTGGCTAGGCTGCCGCTGCGGGGACTCCTGCTGAGGGGCTGGAGCGGCCGATGGCCGTTATAGTGCCGGGCGTACTCGGGCAAGATCTTGCAGAGGTGCCGCTCACCGAGGATCAGCACGTGGTCCAGGCACTCGCGCCGTAGCGTGCCCACGAACCGCTCCGCGAATTCGTTCGCTCGCGGCGACCGGACCGGCGTTCTGATCACCCGCGTGCCATTACCTGCGAAGACGCCATCGAATGCTGTCGTGAACTTACCATCGCGGTCGCGGATCAAGAACCTGAAGCCGCTCGCCCGCTCGCCGAGGTTCATGAGGGAGGTTGCGGGCCTGCTGGGCGGTCCAGGCCCCGGCCGGGTACGCGGTGATGCCCAGGATGCGCACCGTCCGGGTCTGGATCTCCATGACGAACAGCACGTACACGCGCTGGAGCAGCACGGTATCGACGTGCAGGAAGTCGCAGGCCAGGATGGGCGGGTGCCTGGCTGGCCAGGAACTGCCGCCAGGTCGGCGACGCCCGCCGCCGCGCGGGCCCGAGCCCGGCCGCGGCCAGGATCCGCCGGATCGTCCCCTCCCCCACCCGGTGGCTCCACGAGCGCGCGCACCTCGGCCGGGACCGGTGGTCGTCCCGGCGCGGACGGGCTCTGCAGTGGCCGGTATAAGCGGTCAGGCAGCAGTTGGCGTGGTTATCCTTATCCCAATCCCAGGTGCGAGAGGAGGCGCCGCGAATGACGGCCGAGCATGCACACGGTGAGGAGCCGCTCATTCCCATGCCCGCGCTAACGCTCGACGCTCTGCGGCGAGCGGTGGCAGTCGTCGCGCCATCTCGGCTGCCCGAGTTCTTCCAGGAGATCCAGGACGCCTTCAGCCAGGCCGGCGACGAGGACAGCGTCTACCCGATCCGACACTTCTACCAGCGCTGGGGCGCCACGGTGGCGATCGAGCGCCGTCCCTCAGTGGCGGCACGCCTGCATGCCGCCGAGCGCGCGCTCGCCAACCCCGACGCCAAGGCCCGGGAGCGAGCCATCCGGGAAGCCGCCGAGATCGTCCAGGCGGCCTACCGCGAGGTCGCGGGTGGCTGACTGGCGCTGGGAATGCATCACCGATGACCTGCTGGACAGCCTGCCGCCTGACGCCCTGCGGGCAGTACGGCAGCTAGCCGAGGAACTGACCGTACGGGAATCGATGATCTTCCTGGACGGCAGGGAGTTCACCGGCGACCCTCCCGGGCTGCGCACCATTCAGCGAGGTCCGCTGATGCTTGTCTACCTGACCGATGTCCGTGGCGAGCGCGTGGTCATCATCCAGGTCAACTGGATCGGCTGACGCGTTGGCAAACCGTGGGAGCAGAGGCCGCCCCTCGCCAGGAACCCACGGGCGGCACTGCCGCAGGTACACCACGGGTCCGGCAGCCATCCTGCGTCGGCTCCCCTGCGCCTCTGCTCCCAGGTTTATTCGCATGGCGCAAAGTCAACCAGGGCTGCGGGCGCCCTTATTTGACAATTCTTGCCGGCTCCTTGCCAGTGTGGCCCGTCTTAATTGTTCGGGATATGAAGCGACCCGTTGACAGGCGCTTGCACGCTGGATCATGCTGCCATTAGCAACTGGAACTCTCTCCGGAACTTTCGGTTTCACCCTGACCGGGATGG
>JAICUO010000750.1 GCA_025935815.1 Streptosporangiaceae bacterium | reverse complement strand
CCGGCGGCCCGGTCGACTCCACGCTCATGTACACGCTGCACCTCTACAACGCGGGCTTCGTCGAGCTGAACATGGGATACGCCTCCGCGATGGCGTGGGTGTTCCTGCTGGTGGTCGGCGCGATCACGGTGGTGCTGTTCAACACCGGCCGGTTCTGGGTGCACTACTCCGACGCCGAGGAGCGGTGACGCTGATGCGCCCTTCATTGCCCGTCGTCCGCCTGATCGTGCTGATCGTCATCCTGGCGGCCGTGCTGTACCCGCTGTTCTGGATGATCGGCACGTCGTTCAAGTCGCAGGAGGAGATCGCCAGCAACATCGGCCTCTTCCCGGAGCAGTTCACGCCGCACAACTTCGTGGAGGGCTGGACCAAGTTCGACGAGCCGTTCGGCCGCTTCTTCCTCAACAGCGCCCTGGTGGCGTCGCTGACGGTGGTCGGCAACACGGTGTCGTGCCTGCTGGCCGCGTACGCCCTGGGCCGGCTGCGCTTCCGCTTGCGGGGCTTCTGGTTCGCGATCATGATCGCCACCCTGCTCCTGCCCGGCCACGTGCTGATCATCCCGCAGTACATCCTGTTCCGGACGCTGGGCTGGGTCGGCGGCGACTTCCCGTACCTGCCGCTGCTGGTGCCGCATTTCCTGGCCACCGAGGCGTTCTTCGTGTTCCTGATGGTCCAGTTCATGCGGGGCATCCCGCGCGAGCTGGACGAGGCCGCGGTGATCGACGGCGCCAGCTCGTACAGCGTGTTCCGGCACGTGGTGCTGCCGCTGAGCCGTCCCGCCCTGGTCACCACGGCCATCTTCTCGTTCATCTGGACCTGGAACGACTTCTTCCGCCAGCTGGTGTACCTCTCCGACCTCAAGGACTACACCGCGCCGGTGGCCCTGACCCTGTTCATCGACTCGACGAGCGAGAGCTCGGTCGGCCCGATGTTCGCCATGTCCCTGCTCAGTCTGGTGCCGGTGTTCCTCTTCTTCGTGGCCTTCCAGAGGCTGCTGGTCGAGGGCATCAACACCAGCGGCCTGAAGGGCTAGAGATGCCACACGATTGGCGCGACTCGCTGCGCCTGGCCGCCGACCTGGCCCTGCTGGGCATAGTCGTCACGCTGCTGTCGCTCCCGCTGCTGACCGCGGGAGCGGCGGTGGCCGCGGGCAGCCAGGCCATCCGCCACCTGATCGCCAACGGCCGCTGGCCGTCCCTGGCCGACTGCTGGAGGACCTTCCGCACCCGCCTGATCCCGGCCATGCCGGCCGGCCCGATCGCCCTGGCCGCGATCACGTTGATAGCCCTGGACATAGCCGGCCTACGCCGAGGCGCAGTCCCCGGCGGCGGCCCGGCCTTGGCCGCAGTCCTGACCGCGTCGGCCTTGGTAGCGGGCTATGCGGCGCTGGTGGCGGTGCAGTGGGGCATGTCCGAGCGACGCGCCGCCCGCGAGGCGCTGACGCTGGCGCTGAACCGCCCGATGACCGCAGTGGCCGCGGCCGCGGTGCTGGCGGTAGCGGTCGTGCTGGCCGCCTTGGTGCACCCGGCCTTGGTGCCGGTGCTGGCGGGGTACGTTTTGTTCGCCCTGCACGTGGTGACGCCGAAGGTGGCCGGGCGCCCCTTGACCCCAGCCTCCCCCAGTCAGTGGGGAAATGAGTCATCGAGGCCGGTAAGGGAAAGATGCACCTGACCTGCAAGGATGTGATTGCCTAGATCATATCCACAGTAGAGTTGGTGCACCTTTCCGGTGAGTAAGAGTACGGGATGGGCTGCGCGGTTGCAGGTGGCCGTGGGCGGTAAGGGCCTGGTCGGGCATGCGGGTGCGGTGCTGCTGCGGCAGTGTGCGGATCGGACTGGTCTGACCCGGGCGTTGAACGCGGTGCTGCCTCGCGGTGTGGGGCCGGGCTGGTGGGATCGGGGCACGGTGCTGGTCTGTCTGGCGACCGCGATCGTGCTCGGCGCCACCAGCATGTCCGACATCGGGCTGCTGGCGCATCAGGCCCTTGTATTCGCTGATCCGCCGTCGGAATCGACGGTCCGCCGGGCCCTGGCCGAGTTGGACGCCACGGCCCTGCGCCGGATCGCCAGAACGCGGGCGACCGTCCGGGCCCGGGTGTGGGACCTGCTCGCTCGCCGGCCGCAGGGGTTTCCGTGGCTGTGCGTGGCCGGGAAACTGTTGACCGGGTGGGTGGTCATCGACCTGGACGCCACGCTGATCACCGCGCACAGTGACAAGCAGGGCGCGGCGGCGACGTTCAAGAAGGGCTACGGACACCACCCGCTGGGGGCGTGGTGTGCGAACACGGCGGAATGTCTGGCCATGCTGCTGCGCCCCGGGAACGCCGGATCGAACACGATCAGTGACCATATTCAGGTGCTGGGTGACGCCATCGCCCAACTGCCTCTGATGTATCGCAGAAAGATCCTCATCCGGGTCGACGGAGCCGGCGCCACCCACGACCTGCTCGAACACCTGGAGCAGATGAACCGGGTGTGGCGCAGCGTGAAGTTCACCGTCGGCTGGACCATCACCGACACGGACGAGACCGCGATCGAGCACCTGCCCGCGGCCGCATGGACCGACAGCCTGCAGCAGGACGGCACGCCCATCGAGAAGGCGCACACCGCGGAACTGACCGGCCTCAACCAGCGCCTGGACAACTGGAACGGCAAGCTGCGGCTGATCGTGCGGCGCACCAAACCGTCGGCCCGGCACGCGAAGAACCTCACCGCTCTGGAGAAACGCACCGGCTGGCGATACGCCATCGTCGCCACCAACATCACCCGGATCTGGGGCATACCCGGCTCGCATCAGCCCCAATGGCTCGACGCCCTGCACCGCGCTCACGCCAGCGTCGAAGACCGCGTCCGCACGAACAAAGCCATGGGTCTACGCAAACTGCCCTCCAAAGACTGGACCGTCAACCAGGGCTGGGTCCTCGCCGCGAACATCGCCGCCGACCTTGACGCCTGGACACGGCTACTCGGCCTGCACGACCAACCCGACCTCGTACACGCCGAACCCGACACGCTGCGCTACCGGATCCTGCACCTACCCGCGAAACTGGCCACCCACGCCCGCCGCAAGACCCTGTCCATCCCCGACACCTGGCCCTGGGCCGAAGCATTCCAACTCTGCTGGCAACGCCTCAGCCTGATCCCCCTGCCCACCTGACCCCTCACCCCTTGAGGCCCTACCAGCAGAAAGACAACCCGGCACCAGGAGAACCGGCGCGCCCGCAGCGACACGCGGCGCACCCGCCCCCTACCACGAGGGACAAAACGGTCAGCCGAAACAGACTACGAGGGACCAATACCCTCTGACGGATTGAGGCCAGCGGCATTGGCGGCCGCTCATTGGCGCCGGCCGGCGTGGTCGGGTCGATCGTTCGTAGCTGGCGATTTGCCGCCGGCGCATGTTTCATCGCCGCTACCCACGAATCGGGGCGCCTACGAAGCTCGGAGATTCCTGGTGACATGACCTCCGAATGATGGGCGCGCTATGCCGCCGCCCGCTCGATTTTCGAACGCAATCCGCGGTACCTCCGAAGACCATTGTCGAAAAGCTTCCGGAATGGTGTCGCTCGCTGCGG
>JAICUO010000209.1 GCA_025935815.1 Streptosporangiaceae bacterium | reverse complement strand
GCGGCGCCCCGCAGGATAGTGCGGCGCGACATGCGCGACGACCCCCCGCGCTGCGGGGTGGTGACGGGGACCGTGGGCTGGTCTTCCTGGGACCGCGCTTCCTGGGACTGCGCTTCCTGGGACTGTGGCTGCTGCTGTGACGGCTGGACAACCTGAGGAGGCATGTGTCGCTCCTTGCGTAAGGTGACTTGCTCTTACGCCCCCTCTTCGAGGCCGCCCCCGGCCCGGATGGCCCCGCCACCGGATGTGACCAAACCGTTACCTAGCTTGCGGTGGCGCGCCCCGCGGCGAGCCGGATGCTACGGACGGAGGCTGCTCCCGACGGGGGGCCTGGGGGGTTGGTGCGTACCCCCGGAAAAAAGAGCCGTAGGCTGTGGCAATGGCATTTGGCGGCTGGCCGGAGGCGGCCCTGACGTTCTACGAGGGCCTTGAGGCCGACAACTCGAAGTCCTACTGGACCAGCCACAAGGCGGTCTACGACGAGGCGGTCCACCGGCCGATGGCCGAGCTCGCGGAGGAACTGGCCGCCGAGCTGGGCGGCGAGCCCAAGATCTTCCGCCCCTACCGGGATATCCGCTTCAGCCAGGACAAGACGCCGTACAAGACCCACATCGGCGCGGTCATCGCCGGCACGGGCTACGTTCAGTTCTCCGCCGACGGCCTCGCCTCCGGCGCGGGCCGGTGGCACCTTGAGCCGGACGAGCTCACCCAGTACCGCGCGGCGGTCGCCGGGCCGACGGGCGCCGAGCTGGATGCCGTCATCGCGGACATCGAGAAGGCCGGGATCGAGATCCACGGGCACGGCACGCTCAAGTCCGCGCCGCGCGGCTACCCGGCCGACCATCCGCGGATCGGCTTGCTGCGGCACAAGGGCCTGACGACCTGGCAGCACTGGACGCCGGAGCCGTGGCTGGCGACCCCGGGGGCCAAGGACCGGGTGCTGGCGTTCTTGCGGGCGTCCGCTCCCCTCGTCGACTGGCTCAGCGACAATGTGGGTTAGGCGGAGACTAGTGGTCCTCATCGAGGAAGTGACGCCTGACGACTGGCGGCTCATGCGGGACATCCGGCTGGCGGCGCTGCGCGAGGCCCCGTCCGTGTTCGGTTCGACGTACGCGGACGAGGCCGAATTCACCCAGGCGCGCTGGCGGGCGCGGATCACCGACCGGGCCGCCACCTACCTCGCCTACCTGGCGGATCTCACCGAGCCGGCCGGCATCGGCGGCGTCCACGTGGAGGACGACGGCCGCGCGGAGCTGGTGTCCATGTGGGTGCGGCCGGCCGCGCGCGGCCGGTCCGTCGGCGAGGCGCTGGTCGAAGCGGCGGCCGGCTGGGCGCGGGCCCACGATCATGACGCCCTGTACCTGTGGGTGACCGGCTCCAACGACCCGGCCCGCCGCCTGTACGAGCGCTGCGGCTTCACCCCGACGGGCGAGAGCCAGCCGCTCCCCTCCAACCCCGCGATCACCGAGATCCGCATGCGTCGCGACGTTTAGGCGCCGCTGGCGACGGGGCGCCGCTCGTTGCGGAGGGACCCGAGGAGGCACCTGGGACCCTTCCACTGCTCCGCAGTCACGCATCCCGGATGGCATCGAAAAAAGATCTTGGTGCTACTTCTTGTATGTACAGATGATAGATGGCATAATGATGGCAGGTCCGATGTGAGCGCCGGCGCGATGGCCGGATGCGAGCTAGCCAGAGGCGGCTCGCCAGCCCCGGATCTCCGATTCCACCCCGGGGAGGTGGTTCAGTATGTGCACTCGAGGCGACGCGTTGCCGGGTGGCACGCAGGAGGCGCTGCGGATGCTGGACGCTGCCCTGGACTACATCAACGGGCCGCTCAGCGGAGAGCTCCCGGCCGGAGCGCACGGGGAGGCGCTGGCCGCGCTGGGCCGCGTCAGCGCCAAGCTGGGCGCCGCGCGCTCCCGTCTGCTGTCGCGGTTCGACGCGACCCGCGGCCACGACGCCGATGGCTACGGGAGCTCGGCGGCGTGGCTGACCGCGATGACCGGGGTCACCCGCAAGGCGGCGAACGCGGACGTGCGGCGAATGCGCCAGCTGCGCAGGCACCCCGTCATCGCGCAGGCGCAGGCGCGCGGGGAGGTAAGCGAGTCCTGGGCCGCCGAGATGGCCGAGTGGACCCGCAGGTTGCCGGCCGATCTGCGCGAGGGCATCGACAAGGTGCTGATCGATACCGCCGCCGCCGGCGCCCGGCTTGAAGACCTCGCGGTCGTCGCCCGCGCCGCCTACGAGCGGTGGCGGTCCCAGCAGCCGGACCCCGACCAGCCCGATGAGACGTTCGAGGACCGGTACCTCAAGCTGGGCACCACGATCGACAACGCCGGCCGCGTCACCGGCGACCTGACCCCCGAGTGCACCGCCGCCGTGCAGGCGGTCCTGGAGTCCCTGGGCAAGAAGCGCGGTCAGGAAGACGGCCGCTCCGAGCCGCAGCGGTTCCACGACGCGCTGCAGGAGGCCTGCGAGCTGCTCATCCGCGCGGGCATGGTCCCCGACCGGGCCGGCGCGGACACCCGCGTGGACGTCGTGATCTCGCTGAGCGAGCTGCTCGCGCTGCCCGGCGCGGCGCGGCTACAGGAGGCGTGGCTGGCCGCCCTCGCCGGCGAGCACGCCCACCTGGCCGGCGCCGATGCCAAGGCAGCCGCCTGCGACGCCATCATCACCCCCGTCGTCACCGCTCACCCGGACCTGGCCGTCGTGGATCAGATGATCGACATCGTCATCGCCTTCCTCGACCCGACCGCCGGCGAACCAGGCGAAGCGCCCGCGGACGGCGCCGGCACCCTGCAGGCACCGTCGCCGGAAGCACTGTCGCCGGAAGCACGGTCGCTGGAAGCACCGTCGCCGGAAGCACGGTCGCTGGAAGCACGGTCGCTGGAAGCACTGTCGCTGGAAACACTGTCGTCGCAGGCACGCCAGGCCCTCCGCCACGCCATCGCCCGGCTCGCCGTCGACCTCGTCTCCGGCCCCTCCGGGCTAGCCGCGACGCTGCGCCAGGGACTGCTCCCGCGCCCGTACAACACCAGGCCCGTGATCGTCGACATCGGCTTCTCCAGCCAGATCCCCGGCCATATCCGCCGCGCCGTCGCACTTCGCGCCCGGCACTGCGAATGGCCGGGCTGCGGCAAGCGGCCGGCCGCCTGCGATGTCCACCACCTGCGCCACCAGGCCGACGGCGGCGAGACTTCCGTTCGTAATTGCGTTCTACTTTGTCAATTTCACCATGATATCTGCATTCACCGATGGGGCTGGCACCTCGTCCTGCATCCCGACGGGACGACGACCGCATACGGTCCCCGGAGACAGGTCATCCACAGTCACGGACCACCCGGCGACCAGGAACCGCTCGACCCGCCCCACCCATAGCAGCGTGACGCCCGCGACCAGGATCGGCCCTCTTGGCCGCGGGCGTCAGCGTGCCTGGATTCTGGCTCGCCTAGCTGACCGCGGGGACCGGGCGGCCGTTCTCTAGGTAGATGAACTGGCGATGCTGGGTCGCGGCGCGGACCCGGCGCCGGATCGGGGGGCGAAGCAGGGTGAACGCGATCTCTAGCGGGACGAGCCGGTGCTCAGCGATCTCCTCGGGCTGTAGCGTGATCGCCGCCAGGGTCACGTCGGCGGCAGGCCCGCAGTCGAACAGGAACCGGATGCCGCCGAGGCGGGCCGGGCGGGCCCCGCGGGCCCCGCGGGCCCGGCGGAAGTCAACGCAGGCCAGCCGGCCGCTGGTGACCTCGACGCCGCACTCCTCGCGGACCTCCCGCCGGCACGCGTCCCAGGGCGTCTCCCCGCCGGGCTCCATGATCCCGCCGGGTATCGTCCAGCCCTTCTTGTACGTGGGCTTAAGGATCAGCAGCCGCCCCGCCGAGTCGAATATCAGCGCCCCGGCCGAGACCGGTATCGCCAGGAGCCCGGCGGCCACCATGCCCTGGTCACCCCCAGGGGCCGGGGCAATCATGGCGAGCCGGCGAACTCAGCGCGGACGCCGAGCAAGCGCACCGGTCGGCCTGGCTCGAAGCGGGTCAGGGCGTCCAGCGCGGCTTCGGCGAACGCGTCGGGGTCGGGGCCCAGCGACGCCACGCCGTGGGTCTCGGTGAAGAACGGCGCGTAGCGGACCTTGACGACGACGCGGGCCACGAGGCGGTCGGTCACTTCCGCGGCGACCAGGCGGGCCAGGCGGTCGATCTCGGTGCGGACCTGGTCCCAGTCCTTGATGTTGCGCTGGTAGGTGACCTCGCGGCCATGCGACCGGGGCACGTACGGGGTCGGGTCGACGTCGGCGTCGCCACGGCCCTGCCCGAGCAGCACCAGCCATGGGCCGGTCATCGGGCCGAAGACGGCCGCGAGCGCGTCCGGGTCGGCTCCGGCCAGCTCCCGGACGGTCATGATGCCCAGCGTGGCCAGCTTGGCCACTGTCTTGGCGCCGATCCCCCAGATCGCGTCCGGCGGGCGGTCACCGAGCACGTCGAACCAGGTCGCCGTGGTCAGCCGGGCCACGCCGGCGGGCTTGCCGAACGCTGTCGCGATCTTCGCCTGAAGCTTGTTCTGGCCGACCCCGACCGAGCAGTCCAGCCGGGTGGCGGCCTTGACGTCGGCGGCCAGCCCGCGCGCGAACGACTCCGGGTCATCCGCCTGCTCCCCCGTGAGCTCCACGCCCACGAATGCCTCGTCCCAGCCGAGGACCTCAACCGGGCAGCCGGTCTCCCGCAGGACGTCCATGACCACGGCCGACACCTCGTTGTAGGCGTCGGCGTCCACGGGCAGGAAGACGCAGTCCGGGCAGCGCTTGGCGGCGGTGCGCAGCGGCAGCCCCGAGTGCACGCCCGCCTCGCGAGCCTCATACGAGGCTGTGGAGACCACGCCGCGCTTGGTCGGGTCGCCGTCGCCGCCGACGACGACCGGCTTGCCGCGCAGTTCGGGGTGGCGCAGCACCTCCACGGCGGCGAGAAACTGATCCAGGTCCACGTGCAGCACCCAACGGGTCACAGCACGATTCTTCCCCACGACTCTCCCCGCGATGCTGTGGGGACGGCGCACGCCCCTGAGATCACGCGCCTGGGAAAGTGATTTGTCGGGCGGTCTGGTCAGCCGTGACACTTGGGGCGTGCTGCTGACGATCACCACGACCCGCGCGCCCGCCACCGACCTGGGCTACCTGCTGTTCAAGCATCCCGGCAAGGTCCAGTCCTGGCCGGTGGCCAGCGGCCAGGCGCATGTCTTCTACCCGCAGGCGTCGGCGGACCGGTGCACGGCGGCGCTGTTGCTCGAGGTGGACCCGGTCGCGCTCGTGCGCGGCAAGGGCAGTGCTGGTCAGAAGGGCAGTGCTGGTCAGAAGGGCAGTGAGCCGCCGGGGATCACGCATTACGTCAACGACCGGCCGTACGCGGCGTCGAGCCTGCTCGCGGTCGCGCTCAAGGAAGTGTTCGGCACCGCGCTCAGCGGCCGCTGCGACGCCCGCCCGGAGCTGGCCGCGTCGCCGATCCCGCTGGAAATCCACGTGCCGGCCCTGCGCTGCGCGGGCGGCGCGGACCTGGCGACCGCCCTGTTCGCGCCGCTGGGCTGGGCCGTGACCGCGAGCCCGATACCGCTGGACCCGCCCCAGTGGGGCTCCTCTCGATACGTTGACCTGCGCCTGAACGGCACCGTGCGGCTCGCCGACGCGCTGAACCACCTGTATGTGCTGCTGCCGGTGCTGGATGACGCCAAGCACTACTGGGTGACCTCCGACGAGATCGACAAGCTGGTCCGCGCCGGGGCCGGCTGGCTGGCCACCCACCCGGAGAAGGCACTGATCACCCGGCGGTACCTGGCGCACCGGCGGGAGCTGACGGTGCCCGCGCTGGCCCGGCTGGCCGAGGCGGACGACCTCGCGCCCGAAGACCTCGACAACGCGGTGCCCGACGAAGGCGACGGCGGCGAGGAACCCAAGCCGGTACCGCTGTCGGTCCTGCGGCGCGCGGCCGTCCTCGACGCGCTGCGTGAGTGCGGTGCTCGCTCCGTCGGCGATCTGGGCTGCGGCGACGGCGCGCTCACCCGGTCGCTGATGGTGACTCGGGAGATCGATCGGGTCGTCGCCGCCGACGTCTCGGCGCGCGCCCTGGCGATCGCGGCCCGGCGGCTGCGCCTGGAGCGCCTCCCCGAGGCCAAGCGCGCAAGCATCTCGCTGATCCAGTCGGCGCTGACCTACCGGGATGAGCGCCTCACCAGCCTAGACGCCGCCGTGCTGATGGAGGTCATCGAGCACGTCGACGATGAGCGGCTGCCGGCGCTTGAGCGGGCCGTGTTCGGCTTCGCGGCGCCCGCCTCCGTCATCGTGACCACCCCGAACGCCGAGCACAACGCCGTCTACGGGATGGCGCCGGGGACGCTGCGCCATCCCGATCACCGGTGGGAGTGGACGCGAGCGCAGTTCCGCCGGTGGGCGCGCCGGGTCGCGGCCACGTACGGCTACTCGGTCCGGTTCTCCGGAGCGGGTCCCGAGGCCCCCGAGGCCGGCCCGCCGACCCAGCTCGCGGTGTTCACCCGGACGGAGGCCGCGTGAACGGGCGCGGGGACACGACGACCGGTGAGCTCTCCGTTCCGGAGCTGAGCCTGGTCGTGCTGGTCGGCGTCTCCGGGTCGGGCAAGTCCACGTTCGCCCGCGCGCACTTCACGGCGACCGAGGTCATCTCCTCCGACTTCTGCCGGGGCCTGGTGTCCGACGATGAGAACGACCAGGCGGCGACGGCTGACGCGTTCGACGTGCTGCACTACATCGCGGGCAAGCGGCTGGCCGCGGGCCGGCTCACCGTGGTGGACGCGACCAACGTGCAGGCCCACGCGCGCCAGCCGCTGGTCGCGCTGGCCCGTGCCCATGACGCCCTCCCGGTCGCGATCGTGCTGGACCTCCCGGACAACATCTGCGTGCGGCGCAACGCCGACCGCCCGGACCGCGACTTCGGGCCGCAGGTCATCCGTCGCCAGCACGCCGACCTGCGCCGCTCGATCAAGGGCCTGCAGCGCGAGGGGTTTCGCGCCGTGCACGTGCTGCGCACCGAGGAGCAGGTCGCGCAGGCGAGCATCCGGCGGACGAAGATGTTCAGCGACCTCAAGCACGTGAGCGGGCCGTTCGACGTGATCGGCGACGTGCACGGGTGCCGGGAAGAGCTGGAGGCGCTGCTGGCCGCGCTTGGCTACGTCCTGGACCGGGACGCCGACGGCCTCGCCATCAACGCGCGGCACCCGGCGGGCCGACGGGCCATCTTCCTCGGCGACCTGGTCGACCGCGGCCCGGACACTCCCGGCGTGCTGCGGCTGGCGATGGGCATGGTGGCGGCGGGCACGGCGCTCGCGGTCGTCGGCAACCACGAGGCCAGGCTGCTGCGCGCGCTCCGTGCCGGGCTTGGCGGGAGGTCACCGGACGGTAGTCCCCCCTCCGGAAAGCAGGGCAAGGCCGTGCGCGTCTCTCATGGACTTGCCGAGTCACTGGAGCAAATCGGCAGTCAGCCGGTCGCGTTTCGCCAGGACGTCGAGCGATTCCTTGACTCCCTGGTGAGCCACTACGTGCTCGACGAGGGGCGGCTGGTGGTGGCGCACGCCGGCCTGGCTGAGCGGCTGCACGGGCGCGCCTCGGGACGAGTGCGCGAGTTCTGCCTGTACGGGCAGACCACCGGGGAGACCGACGAGTACGGGCTGCCGGTCCGCTACCCGTGGGCGGAGGACTACCGGGGCCGGGCGATGGTGCTGTACGGGCACACGCCGGCCCTGGCCGCCGAGTGGGTCAACAACACGATGTGCCTGGACACCGGGTGCGTGTTCGGCGGTGCCCTTTCCGCCCTCCAGTATCCCGAACGGAACGTGGTGTCGGTTCCGGCCGCCCGCGTCTATTACGAGCCGGCCAAGCCGCTGACCGCGCCGAGCGCTGCCCCGCCCGGCCACCCCGCCCGCCGGGAGCCGGACGTTCTTGACATCAAGGACGTGACCGGGTCGCGCGTCATCGAGACCAGCTACTTGTCACGGGTGTCGATCCGGCCGGAGAACGCCGCCGCCGCGCTGGAGGTGATGAGCCGGTTCGCGATCGACCCTCGGTGGCTGGTCTACCTGCCGCCGACGATGAGCCCGGTGGCCACCGCGTCGTCGGGTCTCCTGGCATCGGGGGGTACGGGGGGCTACTCCGTTCGTCCCCCCGGGGGACTGCTGGAGCACCCGGACACCGCGTTCTCGGCGTTCCGGGACATGGGCGTCGGCGAGGTCGTGTGCGAGGAGAAGCACATGGGCTCGCGGGCGGTGCTGCTGGTGTGCGAGTCGCCGGGGGCGGCGCAGGCGCGGTTCGGGATTACCGGCCCGGGAGCGGCGTGGACGCGGACGGGTCGGCCGTTCTTCGCGGCCGCGCAGGGCGCGGCGCTGCTAGAGCGCGTGCGGGCCGCGTGCGCGGACGCGGGCCTGTTCGCTGAGCTGGAGACGTCGTGGCTGCTGCTGGACGCGGAGATCATGCCGTGGAGCGCCAAGGCGGGGCAGTTGCTGCGCGACCAGTACGCGGCGGTCGGGGCGGCGGCGCACGCGGCGCTGCCCGCGGCGGTGTCGGTGCTTGAGGCCGCCGCGGCGCGGGGGCTGGATGTATCGGCGCTGCTGTCGCGGACGTCGGCCCGGCTGCGGAACGCCGACGGCTTCACCGCCGCCTACCAGCGCTACTGCTGGCCGGTGGCCGGCTTGGACGGGGTTCGGGTGGCGCCGTTCCAGCTGCTGGCGTCGGATGGCTGCTCGCACGCGCAGCGACCGCATGCCTGGCACCTGGAGCGGGCATCGCGCCTGGCCGCGGGGGACCCGGCGCTGATCACGGCGACCAGGCACGTGTACGCGGACACCGCGGACGCTTCGTCGTGCGCGGCGGCCGCTGACTGGTGGTCGGCGCTGACGGCGGCGGGCGGCGAGGGCATGGTGGTCAAGCCCGCTGCCGGGCTGGTGCGGGGACCGAAGGGGATCGCCCAGCCGGGCCTGAAGGTGCGCGGCCCGGAGTACCTGCGGATCATCTACGGCCCCGACTACACCGTGGACGGCAACCTGGCGCGGCTGCGCAGCCGGTCGGTTGGCCGCAAGCGGTCGCTGGCGCTGCGCGAGTACGCGCTGGGCCTGGAGGCGCTGGACCGGCTGGCGCGCGGGGAGCCGCTGTGGCGGGTGCACGAGTGCGCGTTCGGGGTGCTGGCCCTGGAGTCAGAGCCCGTCGACCCGCGGCTGTAAGCGCTGCCGGGGGCCGAGCCACTTCTCAACGGATGGCGGCCGCCAGGCGGCCATCTGATCCAGGAGCGCCGCCGGGTCCGCGCTGACGATGAGCATGTCGCGGTGATCCGGGCGGACGAAGCCCGCGGCGATCATCGCGTCCACCTGCGCGCGCAGCGGCCCGAAGAAGCCCTGGACGTCGAGGACCGCGCAGGGCTTGACGTGGATGCTGAGCTGCGTCCAGGTGACGACCTCGAAGAACTCATCCAGCGTGCCGAAGCCGCCGGGCGCCATGATGAACCCGTCGGCCTTGTCGGCCATCGCGGCCTTGCGTTCGTGCATGGTCTCCACGACCTCCAGGCTGGCGAGGCTTTGGTGGGCGAGCTCCTTGGCCTCCAGCGCGCGGGTGATGACGCCGTGCACCTCTCCCCCGGCGGCCAGGGCGGCGTCGGAAAGGATCCCCATCAGGCCAACGTGCCCGCCGCCGTAGACGAGCCGGGTCCCGCGCTGGCCCAGCAGCGTGCCCAGGCTGGCCGCCGCCTGGGCGTAAGCGGGGTCGAAGCCGGGGCTGGACCCGCAGTAAACCGCGACCGACGACAGTGCTTTCCCGGAAGACAGTGCTTTCCCGGAAGACAGCGCTTGCCCAGAAGACTCATTCACGTTCACTACTACAGCATCAGCCTTCGCTAGGCGGCCAGCCGTTTTACGGCTTCTGCGTAGACGTCGCCCGGCAGTGGCCCCTTCTCGGCGATGGCGAGGTTGGCGGCCAGGTGCTCCAGGCTCGACGTGCCGACGATGGTGCTGGTCAGGGCGGGATGGCTGAGAGTGAAGCGCAGCGTGAACTCGATCTTGGTCAGGCCGGCCTCGGCGATGAGGCCGTCCAGGCTCGCCGACTGCCAGCGTCGCTGGCCCTCGCCCGCCGCCAGGCCGATCGGGTCGGCCTGCCAGTTCTTGTCCTCGGCGGGGGCGCCGCGCGCCGCGCCGCCGCGGATGAGGGTCCCCGCTCCGTCCTGCGCGGCCTGCGTGATGAGGTCCTCGTGCTCGCGCTGGAGCGCGGAGTAGGGGATCTGGAAGACGTCGAAGACCCCCAGCGCGATGTGCTCAGGCAGGTGGGGAAGGATGCCGGACATGCCGATGAACCGGGTCTTGCCCTCTTGCTGGAGCGCGAAGAGGGTCTCGATGACGTCGTTCTCGGCCAGCGTCGCGTTACTCGGCGACATGTGGACCTGCACGAGGTCGAGCCGGTCGGTGCCGAGCCGGGTGAGGGATCGCTCGACGCCCGCGCGGACGTTAGCGGGGCGGTAGTCATGCGGGTAAGGCGGCGGTGAGGTGGCGGGCAGGTCCAGTGGGCAGCCGCACTTGGAGGCGAGGAAGAACTCATCCCGGCGGTGGCCGAGGTAGCGCCCGATGAGCTCCTCGCTGCCGCCGTAGTCGGGCGAAGTGTCAATCAGCGTGATGCCGCCGTCGAGGACCGCGTTCAAGACCTGGCCCGCCCGCTCTCCGGAGATCTCCGGGCCGCGCGGCGCGCCGCGCAACTCCATCGCCCCGTAGCCGAGGATCGTCACGTCTTGCTCGGTCCGGCCCAGGGTTCGCGTCTCGATCGCCATAGGCCCTACGCTATCTCCCGTGAACTCACCACAGCCGTCGCAGCCATCTCCCGGGGGCACGACCCCGCGGAGCATCATCGGCATCCCCCCGGAGACACCGCTGACTTACTCCGATTCCGTCGTGGTCGCGGCCACCCCTGAGGCCCTGTACGGCATGGTCTGCGACATCACCCGGATGGGCCAGTGGAGCCCGGTGACGACATCCTGCTGGTGGGATGAGGGAGATGGCCCGGAAGTCGGCGCGTGGTTCACCGGCCGCAACGAGGCGCCGGGGCGGGACCCGTGGGAGACGCGCTGCCAGGTCGCGGCGGCCGATCCCGGCCGGGAGTTCGCCTTCATCGTCGGCGGCACCTGGGCCCGGTGGGGGTACACGTTCGCCCCGGTCTCCGGCGGGACCGAGGTGACGGAGTCGTGGGAGATGCTGCCCGACGGGCTGGAGCGGTTCGAGCAGCGGTTCGGCGACGAGGCCGCCGTGCAGGTGCGGGACCGGTACGAGACCGCCCGGCAGGGTATCGCGGCGACGCTGGCGGCGATCAGGCAAGCCGCTGAGAGCAGCCGGTAGCGGCGGAGTTACTCCTCGAGCGTGCTGAGGTCGGCGGGAACGTCGACGGAGTGCTGGCGCAGCGCGTCCAGCGGCACGATGCCCAGCGCGCGCTCGTGCGTGGAGGCCAGCACGACCGGCGCGGCGACGCCGTCCTTGAAGGCGCGCAGCCAGTTCGCCGCCGTCACGCACCACCGGTCGCCCGGCACCAGCCCGGGGAACCGGTACTGGGGCATGGGCGTGGACAAGTCATTGCCGATGCGCTTTTGGTGCGCGAGGAACTCCGCGGTCACCACCGCGCAGATGGTGTGGCTCCCCTGGTCCTCGGGTCCACTGG
>JAICUO010000661.1 GCA_025935815.1 Streptosporangiaceae bacterium | reverse complement strand
TGAGCGAGTTCGTCGCGCGCAAGTCCTTCAACGACCCCGACCCCGGCCTGTTCATCGCACCGCCGGTCTGAAAGGAGGCGCCGGATGCGATTCGCCACGTACCGCAGTGCCAACGGAAGCAGTGCCGGTCAAAGCAGCGCGGACGGCACTGGCGGCCCCGCCGCCGCGGTGGTCAGCGACGATGGCCTGCACCCGCTGCCGCCGGGGGTCACCGTCTTGGACCTCGTCCGCGCCGGGCTGCCCGCCGCGCTGGAGGCCGGCGCGGCCGCGCTGAGCGGGCCGGCCGTGCCGCTCGGCGGCGCGCGGCTGCTGCCGCCCCTGCAGGCGCCGACGATCCGCGACTTCGTCGCCTTCGAGGAGCACGTGGAGGGGGTGAGCGCCGGCGTCGGGGGCGTCGCGGGCGTCGTGCCAGAGTGGTACGAGGCGCCGACGTTCTACTTCACCAACCCCTACGCGCTGGTCGGGCCCTACGACGACGTCCCCGTCCCACCGGGATCGCGAATGCTCGACTTCGAGCTCGAGGTGGCCGTCGTCGTCGGCCGCGATGGCGCGTCGCTGTCGCCGGAGCAGGCCGCCGCCCACGTTTTCGGCTACACGATCCTCAACGACTGGTCGGCCCGGGACCTGCAGCGGCGGGAGATGCGGGTGATGCTCGGGCCCGCCAAGGGCAAGGACTCGGCCACGACCCTCGGGCCGTGGCTGGTGACCGCCGATGAGCTGGCGCGGTACCGGGATGCCGACGGCTTCCTCGCCCTGGAGCTGACCGCGTACGTCAACGGCGTCGAGGTGGGCCACGACCTGCTGTCCAACATGGGCTGGCCGTTTGAGGAGCTGATCGCGTACGCCTCGCGCGGTACGTGGGTGCGGGCCGGGGACGTGCTCGGCTCGGGCACCTGCGGCAACGGCGGCTGCCTGGGGGAACTGTGGGGCCGTAACGGCCGGGTGGACCCGCCGCCGCTGCGCGCGGGGGACGTGGTCGAGCTGACCGTCGAGGGCATCGGCACCGTCCGCAACCGGGTCGTGCCCGGGCTTGACCTGCCGCCGGTGGCGGCGGCCAGGCCCCGCCCGCGGCTGCGCGAGCGCCCGCGGCCGGGCCGCTAGCTCATCGGAGGAAGGGAAGCCCGCCCGTGTTTGAGTACTTTCCCGGCAATTACGTGTGGAACCTGGCCGTGGTCGCGACGCTGAACAGCGGGGGCCTCATCGACGAGGTCGACCGGGCGTGCCGGCCCTTGCGCGATGCCGCGGCCCGTGGCGAGGATGCCGGCACGGCCGACTTCCTGCGGGTCTGGGGCCGCCTGGCCGACTCCCTCGCCGCCCAGGCGGAGGCGGCCGACAAGGCGGGCCAGGCGCGGACCGCCGGGCAGCTGTACGCGCGCGCGACGAACTACCTGTGCCAGGCCGAGCGCATGCAAAGCGCCAGGGCGCCGGGGCGGGCCGACATCTACCGCCGGGTCCTGGACCTGCAGGCCAAGGCCATTGCGGGCAAGGACCCGCGGGTGTCTCGGGTCGCGGTCCCCTATGAGGGCACCACCTTGCCGGCGTACTTCAGCCAGGCACCAGCAACGGAGCGGGGGCCGGCTCCGGTGATGATCATGTGGAACGGGCTGGACTCCACCAAGGAGCACATGTACTCCTCGGGGCACTGGGCCGAACTGGCCGCCCGCGGCATCTCCGCGCTGATGGTCGACTGCCCCGGCTCCGGTGAGGCGCTGCGCCTGCAGGGGCTGACGGCCCGGGTGGACACCGAGGCGTGGGCGGGGCCTTGCGTTGATTACCTGCTCACCCGAGATGACGTGGACCCCGCGGCGATCGGCCTGGCGGGGTGGTCGCTGGGCGGGTACTACGCGCCGCGGGCGGCGGCGTTCGAGAAGCGGCTGGCGCTCGTGGTCGCCTGGGGCGCCAACCACGACTGGGGGGCGGTGCAGCGCCGCCGGCTCCAGCGCGAGGGGGAGCGGCCGGTACCGCACTACTGGGACCACGTGCTGTGGGCGTGGGGCCAGGACTCCATCGAGGACTTCATCGAGCTGGCTGCCCAGGTCACCCTGGATGGCGTGGTCGAGCGGATCACCGTGCCGTTCCTCATCACGCACGGGGCGGGCGACCGGCAGATCCCGCTGGAGTACGCCCACCGGTCCTACGACCAGGCGGTGAACAGCCCGCGGCGCGAGCTGCGGGTCTTCACCGCCGAGGAGGGCGGGGCCGAGCACATCGGCCTGGATCACCTGCCCTACGTGAGCACCTACACCGCCGACTGGGTAGCCGCCGCGTTCGCCGCGCGGGCGTTATCCGCTGCCGGGTACTGGCCGTCGCGCCACGAATCAGGCGTTAAATCCCGCGTGGACGGGGCGGGCTGGCCCATGATGGGCGGTGTGGATGGCGCGGAGCTGAGGTTCGTTTCGCTGTACTCCGGTTGCGGCGGGCTCGACCTCGGGTTCGCGCGGGCCGGGATGCGGCCGGTGTGGGCCAACGACATCGACGGGCACGCCGTGGAGACCTACAACAAGATCTGCAAGGTCACCGACCCGCAGTGGAGGGACGCCGCGCTGCTCTTCGAGGGGCACAGCGCCGTCGCCGGGGACGTGCGATGCGCGGCTCGCGACCTGACGCCGGGGATGGCGGACGTCATAGTCGGGGGCCCGCCCTGCCAGTCGTTCTCCGTGGCCGGGCGGATGGACCCGGCCGACCCCAGGGCACAGCACGTGTTCGACTTCCTCGGCGTGGTGGCGCGGGTCCGGCCGCGGGCGTTCGTCATGGAGAACGTGGCCGCGCTGGCCAGGAACCGGCGCTGGGCCGCCATCATCGCCCGGCTCGCGAAGACGGCCGGGGAGAATTACGACACCCGGCTGGTCGTCTTGAACGCCTGCCACTGGGGGGTGCCGCAGGCGCGAGAGCGGATGTTCCTGGTCGGGCTGCCCAAGGGCCAGGGCAAGATCGCCCTGCCCGGCCCGCCGACGATGGACGCGCCGCCGACGGTGGGTGATGTCCTGCGGGCGCTTCCCCCGCTCGGCCAGCCGGGCAACACCCAGCTGTGCACGGCGAGGATCACCATGGCCAAGGCGCCGGTCCTGCGCGGATCGCCGTACGCCGGGATGCTGTTCAACGGCCAGGGGCGCCCGGTCGACGTGAACCGCCCGGCGCCGACCCTGCCGGCGACCATGGGCGGCAACCGCACCCCGATCATCGACGTGGACCAGCTTGAGCGTGACGCGACACCATGGGTGGTCAGCTACCATCACGGGCTGACCGCCGAGCGCAGGCCGCCGCTGGCCCAGCTTCCGCCGCAGGCCCGGCTGCGCCGGCTGACGGTCGAGGAAGCGGCGGCCATCCAGACGTTCCCGGCGGACATGCAGTGGTGCGGGCCGCAGACCGCACGGTTCCGCCAGGTCGGCAACGCCGTCCCGCCCGTCCTCGCCTGGCACGTCGCCCGGGCCGTCCGCACCGCCCTAAGCGGCGAGTTAGGGCTGGTGGAGAGGTGAAACTTTCAGCACCACCGCGCCGGCCGGGATGCCCGCGGCGGGGGCCGGGGCGGTACTAACCGAGATATGACCGCCCGGCAGCGGGCCGACGGAGACGGCCCTGGCTGCGGGTCCGCCACCAGGCAGGGAAAGCGCGGCTAGGACGAGCGCGGGCACGGCGAGCGCGGCCAATGCGGGGCGGTTGCTCATCTCAGGCGTCCGCACGGTCGGAGGGGGAGCACTGCCAACCCGCCTGGTGTCTCATATATGAGCATAGGGCAATATCTCACATAAGGACACAATAAATCCGATACTTTCGGACGAGTTTCCTTGACTAGTTGCGGTTGGGGCCTTACGGTCATGGCACACGTCATATATCAGATATGACCATGTCTGCCTGCGGCTGGAGTTCCCGTAGTGTTCGACACCCTTGCGCAGCCCGGCGAAGAGCGGCCCGGCGCCCGGCCCGGGGCGACGCCGTCCCGCACCGAGGCGGTCCTGGAGGCCATCAAGCACGCCATCTTGACCGGCGACCTCACGCCGGGGCAGCCGCTGGTGGAGGCCGAGCTCGCCGAGCGCCTCGGGGTATCCAAGACGCCGGTCCGCGAGGCGCTGAAGACCCTCGCCGGGACCGGCCTGGTGGCGATGCTGCCGTACAAGGGGGCCGCCGTCCGCGAGGTCGACGCCGGGCTCGCCCGCGCGGTCTACGACATGCGGCTGCTGCTGGAGCCGGCGGCGGCGGGCCGCACCACCTTGGCCGGGGTCGACCT
>JAICUO010000121.1 GCA_025935815.1 Streptosporangiaceae bacterium | reverse complement strand
CCCCCTGCGGTACGCCGAGTCGCTGTGGACCCTGCTGGCCGTCTCCGGCGGGCACCCAGTCACGATCGCCGGGGAATGGCAGCCGGACGCCCTGACGCCGCTCACCGTCTGGCACGGCGACCAGGCGGTGGGGCTGTTATGGAGCGGGCGATGGGCGCGGCGTCCTACGACGAGCTGGTGACGGTGGCGACCGTAGGCCTGTCCCGAAGGCAGCTGCCGCTGGCCGCCGCGCCGGGCCCGCGAGCACGCGACGGGGAGAGCCGCGACGACGGGGAAGCCCTCGCTGGCGACGCGGCGGACGCGCTGCTGGAGGCGGCCGCCCGCTGGACCGTCGCCCGGCGGGCGGGCCTGCGTCCCGCGTCGGGGATCGCCGCTCCCCCGCCAATGCCCGATGACCGCGCGGCGGAACTGCCCGCCCGCGCGGGGCACCTGCTGCGCCGGGTGACATCCGACCCGGAGCTGCTCGCGGACCTGCTCATGGTGGCCGCCGAGGCAGGCTTCCGGGCACCGGCCCCGCTGCTGCCGGCGCTGCTGGATGCCGCCGTCCGGTCGGTGGCGCTGCGCCCCGCCGTGAACGCGACCCTGGGAGCGCGCGGCCGGTGGCTCGCCGCCCAGCGCGGCGACTGGCGGCGGATCCTCGAGGCAAGCGGCACCGAGGCGACCAGCGGCGCGGCCAGCGGCGGCGCGGCCAGCCCGCTCGAACCGGGCATGCCCGCACCCGACCCGGCGGGCCAGCCGGCCTGCGATGACCCGCGTGCGTGGGAGACGGGGACCCGCGCGCAGCGAGTCGCCTACCTCACGGCGCTGCGTGCCCGCGAGCCGCTGGCCGCCCGGGAGTTGCTGGCGGCCGGCTGGTCGCGGGAGACCGCCGAGGAGCGCGGGCAACTGCTGGCCGTCTTGTCCCGCGGCCTGTCCGCTGAGGATGAGGCGTTCCGGGAGGGCGTGCTGGATGACCGCGCGAGCTGGGTGCGCGCCGCCGCGCGGCGGCTGCTCGGGCAGCTGCCCGGGTCGGCGTTCAACCAGCGCGCGGCGCGGCGCGCTAGCCAGGTGCTGCGCCTGCGCGGCGGCGAGGACGGCCGCTGGCTTGAGGCTCGCCTGCCCGTGGGCGCGGCGGCACCCGCCGATGACCTGGCCCGGGACGGGATCACCACCAGCTCACCGGGCCCGGGGATCGGCGGGGCGGCGTGGCTGCTCACCCAGCTGATCGCCGCGGTCCCGCTCGGTGACTGGACGCGGCAGTGGGGCCTGGACGCGCCCCAGATCGCCTCCCTTCCCATCGAGGGTGGCCTTGACGCCGAGGTTTACGCCGGCTGGCGGCTGGCCACGGTCAGCCAGCGCGATCCCGGGTGGGCCGCGGCGCTGCTGTCCGGCGCCGCCCCGCTCCTGGCCCCCGATCGCCCGGAAGCCGCCTGGCCGGGCAACCACGTGCTGGCGGCGGTGCTGGATCCGGCCACCCGCGCCGCCCTCGCCCCCGGGGTGATCGCCCGGATCACCGAGGCGGCCACCACCGCCGGCCGCCAGGCGGGCACGGCGGGCACGGCGGGCAACCGCGCCGTCCCCAACAGTGGCGCCGCCAACAGTGGCCCCGCCAACAGTGGCCCCGCCAACAGTGGCGCCGCGGCGGTGATCGCGGAACTCTACGCGTGGCCCGGACCCTGGCCAGATGCCCTGGCGGACCTCGTGATGGGCCTGGTCGCCAGCAACCTCAGCGCCCAGGGCGCGGTCCGCTCGATCCAGGGCCTGCTGGGCGCGGCCGCGCGGAACATCCCGGTCACCGGACCGCGTGATTACGCCGCCGAGCTCACCCGGCTCGCCCAGTCGCCGACGTGCGCGTTCCCCTGGCTCAGCGTGCTGCGCCGCACCGCTGACACCCTCGCCGTGCGCCGCGCGTTCCAGGACGCCCTCACCGCCCAGCGCAAGACCGCACAGCCCTAGACCGCACAGCCCTAGACCGCACGGACCCGGACCACACCACCCTAAGCACCCCGGCACCAGGAATACGGAGGCACCATGACGGTCGAGCAGGCACTGGTCCTTGGCGGCGGCGGAGTCGCCGGCATCGCCTGGATGACCGGGCTGCTGGCGGGCCTGGCCGACGCGGGCCACGACGTGACCGGCGCGGACCTGGTCATCGGCACGTCGGCGGGCGCCACGGTGGCCGCCCAACTCGGCAGTGGCCTGCCGCTGGATGACCTGTACGCCCGGCAGGTCGACCCGGCCAGGCAGTCCGCCGAGATCGCGGCGCAGGTCAGCCTGGACGCCTTCGCCGCCGAATTCGGCGAGTACCTGCAGGGCTCGTCATCGCCACAAGACGCGCTGCGCGCGGCGGGCGCGTTCGCGCTCGCCGCGACGACCGTCTCGGAGGCTGCCCGGCGCGCGGTCATCATCTCCCGGCTGCCGTCGCCGGACTGGCCCGCCCGGACGATAAAGCTAGTCGCGGTCGACTGCGAGACCGGCGCCACCAAGGTCTTCGACTCCGCCTCGGGGGTCAGCCTCGTCGACGCCGTGGCCGCCAGTTGCGCGGTGCCTGGCATCTGGCCCCCGGTCACGATTGGCGGGCGGCGGTACATGGACGGCGGCGTCCGCTCTAGCGACAACGCCGACCTCGCCGCGGGCGCGGCCCGGATCGTCATACTGTCGCCGCTCGGCGTGGACTCCCCGCTGCCCACCCCGATGCCGCTGCGCGAGGTGGTGGCGAGCCTGCGCGACGGCGGCGCGCAGGTGACGGTCGTGTCCCCCGACGACGTGTCTCGCCCCTTCATCGGGACCAACCCGCTCGACCCGGCGGTCCGCGCCCCCGCCGCCGAGGCGGGCCGCGCCCAGGGCCGCGCGGGCCTCCCCCGGCTGCCGTCCTAGCATTTTCCGCAGCAACGGGACCGGGGCCAGTAGAAATGAGACCTTGACTCTCAATTCGAGAGTGATACTCTCAAATTGTGGCTAGCCAGGGAGAGGAGCCAGCCGGGACCGCCGGCGGGCAGGCGCGCACGCGACTGGCGCGGCGCGCCGTCATGGAGACGGCGCGGGAGCTGTTCGGCGAGCGCGGCTACGCCGCGACGACGATCGACGCGATTAGCGGACGGTCAGGCGTCCCGTCGGCCACGGTCTACCGGCTGTTCTCATCCAAGCTGACGCTCTTGAAGACCCTGTTCGACGCCACGATCGCCGGTGACGCCGACGCGACCGAACTGGCCGCCCGACCGCACGTGCAAGCCCTGCTGGCCGATCCGGACCCGCACAACCTGCTCACCGGGTTCGCCGGCATCGCCACGGGCATCTTGTCGCGCGGGGCGACCGTCTACCCCATCTTGGTCAGCGCCGCCGGGTCGGACCCGCAGGCGGCTGACCTGCTAGCCGGCTACACCCGGCAGCGGGAGCAGGGCCAGGGGATGATCGCGCGCTCGCTGGCCAGCGCGGGCGCGCTGCGACCGGGGGCCCGCGAGGTGGACGCGGCCGACATCATCCACGCGCTCGCGTCACCGGAGGTCTACCGGCTGCTCGTCGCCGACTGCGGCTGGCCGCCCCCGCGCTACCAGGAGTGGCTGGCCACGACACTGATCAGCCAGCTGCTCGGCGAATTACCCACGAGGAGGAAGAAGAAGATGACGGACAACAGCGAGGCCAGCCACGCCACGACCATGACCGGCCAGGGGGTGGCTAACCGCATCGTGCGCGGCCTGCTGCGCACGCCGGGGCTGAACCGGGCCGTGGGCGGCCGCCTGGTCACCCTTTACGTGGTGGGCCGCAAGTCGGGGCGGAGGTACACCGTCCCCGTCGCCTATACCCGCCAGGGCGGGGACCTGCTGATCGGCACGCCGTTCGGCTGGGGCCGCAACCTGCGCTCCGGCGAGCCAGTCGAGGTACTGCTCCAGGGCAGGCGCCGGCTGGCCGACGTCGAGGCCTTCACCGATGAGCCCGGCGTCACCCGCATGTACGCGATCATGTGCAAGGACAACAAGGCGTTCGCCAACTTCAACAAGGTGCGCGTCGGCCGCGACGGCGAGCCCAGCCCCGATGACCTGCACCGTGCCTGGGCCGACGGCGCCCGCGCGTTCCGCCTGTCCCCCCGCTAACCCGATATCGGGCGGGCGCGCCCAGTGCATTTCCCGTGCGCCCGTGCACCGGGCGCGCCACAGAGGCCATTTCCGCCTCTGTCCAGACGGCCGCCGTGGTAGCCACGTTGCCATGGCGCGTGGGCTCGAATGTCGGCGGGGGCGGCTAGCGTTAGCGTCATGCCAGCCCCTTCCAGCAACGACGAAGCCCTGCTGCGCCCGCACGCCGAGCAGGTGTACGCCGATGAGCTCGCCGCCCTCGCGCGAGCCGACGACCGGCCGCGGCCGCCCTCGTGGCGGATGTCGCCGCAGGCGGTCGTCACGTACCTGCTCGGCGGGGTGGCCGGCGACGCGATCGTCATCACGCCGAAGTACGTGGGCCCGCGCCGGCTCATCGAGGTCGCCGTCGCGACGCTGGCCACCGACCGGGCGCTGCTGCTGCTCGGCGTGCCCGGCACCGCCAAGACGTGGGTGTCTGAGCACCTGGCCGCCGCGATCTGCGGTGACTCGACGCTGCTGGTCCAGGGCACCAGCGGCACCGCCGAGGAGGCCATCCGGTACGGGTGGAACTACGCGCGGCTGCTCGCCGAGGGCCCGTCGCGGGCCGCGCTGGTCCCCTCCCCGGTCATGACGGCGATGGTCACCGGCCAGATCGCCAGGGTGGAGGAGCTGACCCGTATCCCGTCCGACGTCCAGGACGCGCTGATCACCATCTTGTCCGAGAAATCGCTGCCCGTTCCCGAGCTAGGCACCGAGGCGCAGGCGGTCAAGGGGTTCTCGGTGATCGCCACCGCCAACGACCGGGACCGGGGCGTCAACGACCTGTCGTCGGCGCTGCGGCGGCGGTTCAACACGGTGGTGCTGCCGCTGCCGGCCTCGGAGGATGAGGAGGTCGACATCGTGGCCCGCCGGGTCGCGCAGCTCGGCCGGGCCCTGGAGCTGCCGGAGGTGCCGTCGGCGCTGGAGGAGATCCGCCGGGTGGTGACGGTGTTCCGCGAGCTGCGCTCTGGAGTGACCGCCGACCAGCGCACCAAGCTGAAGTCGCCGACCGGCACGATGTCGCCCGCCGAGGCCATCTCGGTCGTCACCAGCGGCATCGCGCTGGCCGCGCACTTCGGCGACGGCGTGCTGCGCGCCGCCGACGTGGCTGCCGGCATCGTCGGCGCGGTCGTCAAGGACCCGGTCACCGACGGTCAGGTGTGGGCCGAGTACCTGGAGGCCGTGGTCCGCGAGCGCCCCGGCTGGGGCGACTTCTACCGGGCCTGCCGAGAGGTCACCGGTGCGTGAGGCGACCGCAGCAGCCCATGTCCGTGAGCGCGGCCCGGTCATTCGAGCGCGGCCTGGGGCGTGGCCGCGCGGGCAGGCAAGGCGCCGCGCGGGCGAGCAGAGCGTGACCACGATCGCGGGAACCAGGAGCTGACGTGAGCGAAGCCGACCGGGTCGCCGTGCTCGGCGTCCGGCATCACGGGCCGGGGTCGGCGCGGTCCGTCGTGGCCGAGCTGGACCGGCTCCAGCCGCGCGCCGTGCTGATCGAGGGGCCCGCCGACGCCGACCCGCTGCTGGCCCTGGCGGCCGCGCCGGGCATGGCGCCGCCGGTGGCGCTGCTGGCCTACGCGCCGGACGCGCCCCGGCTGTCGGCGTTCTGGCCGTACGCCGTCTTCTCCCCCGAATGGCAGGCCCTCGCCTGGGCGGCCGGCCACGGCGTCCCGGTGCGGTTCTGCGACCTGCCGGCCGCCAGCACGCTCGCCATGCGCGAGGCCGGCGACGACGACGACGGCCGCGGGGAGGTAGACGACGAGCAGGCACCCGAGCTTCGTTGGGCGGGCAGGAGGCCCTTTTCCCTTGACCCCATCGCGGAGATGGCGGCCGCCGCCGGCTACGACGACCCGGCGCGCTGGTGGGACGACGTCGTGGAATCGCGGCTGGACGGAGCCAGCCCGTTCCCGGTGATCTCCGAGGCGATGGGCGAGCTGCGGGCGGCCGAGCAGCGGCTGGCGGAGCAGGCGGGCACCCAGGCGGGCACCGAGACGCTGCGGGAGCAGCGGCGCGAGGCGCACATGCGGCAGGTGCTGCGGGCCACCCTCCGGGACGCCGGCGGGGTGGTCGCGGTCGTCTGCGGCGCCTGGCACGCGCCCGCGCTGACCGGGCCGCTGCCGCCGGCCGGCCGGGACGCGGCGGTGCTGCGCGGGATGCCCCGGCGCAAGGCGGCGCTGGCGTGGGTGCCGTGGACCCACTCACGGCTGTCGACCGCCTCCGGGTACGGGGCGGGGATCGCCTCGCCGGGCTGGTACCACCACTTGTTCACCACGCCGGATCACACGGTGATCCGCTGGATGACCCGCGTCGGCGGGGTGCTGCGCGGCCATGACCTGCCGGTTTCCTCAGCGCATGTCATCGAGGCGGTCCGGCTCGCCGAGGCGCTGGCGACCCTGCGCGGCCGGCCGCTGGCCGGGCTGGCCGAGGTGAGCGAGGCCACCAAGGCGGTCATGTGCGACGGCGACGAGGTCGCGGCGGCGTTCGTGCACCGGGACCTCGTGGTCGGTGAGCTGCTCGGCGGCGTCCCCGACGATGCGCCGCCGGTGCCGCTGGACGCCGACCTGCGGGCGCGAGCCCGGTCGCTGAAGCTGAAGATCGACCCGGTGGAAAAGTCCCTCGCGCTGGACCTTCGCAAGGATACCGACCGCGGCCGCTCGGCGTTCTTGCACCAGCTGGCGTGCTTGCGCATCGACTGGGGCACGGTGACCGATGACCTGGTCAAGGGCACGGGCACGTTCCGCGAGACGTGGTCGCTGCGCTGGCGGCCGGAACTGGCGGTCGACATCATCGACGCCGCGGTCTGGGGCACCACGGTGATGACCGCCGCGTCGGCGCGGATCGCGGACGCGGCGGCGAACGCGACCGAGCTGGCGGCGGTCTCCGCGATCGTCGAGCGGGTCCTGCTGGCCGACCTGCCCGGCGCGCTCGGCCCGGTGCTGCGGGCGCTGGACGCCCGGGCCGCCGCTGACTCCGACGTCGCGGACCTGATGACGGCCACCCCGGCGCTGGTACGCGCCATCCGGTACGGCACGGTGCGCGGCACTGACACCGGTGCGCTGGCCGCCGTCGTGCACGCGCTGGCCGCCCGGGTCTGCGCGGGGCTGCCCGGCGCGGTCGGCGGGCTGGCCGACGACGCCGCCCTGGCGCTGCGCTCGGCGCTGGACGGGATGCACGCGGCGCTGGCGCTGTTTAACCCCGGGGGGACGAACGGAGTATCGCCCCTGTCGCCCCCCCGGCACCGGGGGGAAGGCCCTCCTGTCACCCCCCTCCCCAGGCAGAACGTCCGGCAGCGCTGGCTGGCGGTGCTCGCCTCGGTCGCCAGTCGTCGTGACGTGCACGGCCTGATCGCCGGGCGGGTCACCCGCCTGCTGGCCGACGCGGGCGCGCTGGCCTGGCCGGAGGCGGCGACGCGGCTGCGCGCCGCCTTGTCGGCGGGCGTCCCGGCGGCGGGCAAGGCGGCGTGGGCGGAGGGGTTCTTGTCCGGCGGCGGGCTGCTGCTGGTGCATGACCGGGACCTGCTCACCACCTTGGACGCGTGGGTCGCCTCGCTCGGGGAGGAGGAGTTCCTGGACGTGGCGCCGCTGCTGCGGCGGGTGTTCGGCGAGTTCTCGGCGCCGGAGCGAGCCTCGATCGGCACCGCCGTGCGGCAACTGCCGGGCGGGCACGAGGTCGGGGCAGCCCCGGATGGGGTGGCCGCCGGCGACCTCGACCATGACCGGGCGGCGGCGGCGCTGGCCACGGTGGAGCTGATCCTGGGAGGTGCCCGGTGAGCGCGCCCAGCCCCGCCGAGGCCGAACGCTTGCGGCGCTGGCGGCTGCTGCTCGGCGCGCCCGCTGACTCCGCGCTGGCCAGCGGCCTGGCCGGCGGCGCCCTGGCGGGCACCGACCAGGGAGTCGACGCCGCCCTGGCCGCGGTGTATGACGCGCCGCCGCAGCGGCCCGGCCGTGATGGCCGCCGGTCCGCTGGCCTGGGCGCGTCCGCGCCGAGCGTCGCCCGGTGGCTCGGCGACATCCGGGCCTACTTCCCCTCAACGGTCGTGCAGGTCATGCAGCGGGACGCGATCGACCGGCTCGGCCTGCGGCGGCTCCTGCTGGAAAAGGAGATGCTGGAGTCGGTCGAGCCGGACGTGCACCTGGTGGGGACGCTGCTCAGCCTCAACCACCTCATGCCCGAGACGACCAAGGCCACCGCCCGCGCCGTGGTGGCGAGGGTGGTCGCCGAGGTCGAGCGCCGGATCGCGACCCGGACCCGCGCCGCGGTGTCCGGGGCGCTGAACCGCGCCGCCCGCAGCCGCCGGCCCAAGCCGAGGGACATCGACTGGAACCGCACGATCGCGGCGAACCTGACCCGCTACCAGCCTGCGCACAAGACTGTCATCCCCCAGCGGCTCGTCGGCTACGGACGGCGCCAGCAGGTGGTGGCCCGGGACGTGGTGCTGGCGATCGACCAGTCGGGGTCGATGGCGTCCTCGGTGGTGTTCGCCTCGGTGTTCGGCGCGGTGCTGGCGTCGATGCGGTCGCTGCGCACGTCACTGGTCGTGTTCGACACCGCGGTGGTCGACCTCACCGACAAGCTGAGCGATCCGGTCGACGTGCTGTTCGGCACGCAGCTCGGCGGCGGCACCGACATCAACCGGGCGATCGCCTACTGCCAGGGCCTGATCACCAGGCCCAGGGACTCCATCTTCGTGCTGATCTCCGACCTGTACGAAGGCGGACTGCGCGATGAGATGCTGGCCCGGATGTCCTCCCTGGCCGCCTCGGGCGTGACCGTCGTGGCCCTGCTCGCGCTGTCGGACGAGGGCGCCCCGTCCTACGATCACGAGCACGCCGCTGCCCTCGCCGACCTGGGCATCCCGGCGTTCGCCTGCACCCCGGACGCGTTCCCCGACCTGCTCGCGCTGGCGATCGACGGCGGCGACATCACCGCGTGGGCGCACCGGGAGAACCGGGCGGCGCGGTAAGGCGGCCCGCCGGGACTCCCCGGGGCTACCGCAGGCGCGCGACGGTGGCCTCGTCGGGGATCCCGCCGTAGTACCTGTCCAGCACCCGCGCGAAGACCGCCTCACCGGGCGCGGCGGCCGCGAAGAGCGTCATCGACGAGCGCACCTTCATCGCGTCCACCGGGCCGAGGATGTCCTCGGCGTCCTTGCCGTCCACGGCGAGCAGCGCGCCCGCGCACTCGGCCAGCCGCCCGCCCAGCACCGGGTGCGCCAGGTAAGCCCGCGCCTCGGCCAGCGACGAGATCGCGTACTCGCGGGTCATCGCGCTGAAGCCCAGCCCCGCGACCTGCGGGAAGATGAACCATATCCAGTGGCCCGCCTTTAGCCCCGCGCGCAGTTCGGCCAGCGCCCGCGGGTACGTCCCGCCCTGGTCCTGCGCCGCCACGAACCGCTCCAGCCGGTACGGATCGCCGCGGTCCCCGGTCACCGCTCGCTTCCGTCCGCCCGGCCGGACGCCTCGGCGGAGGTGATCACCGGGAACAACTCGAAGCTGACGAGGTCGCTCCAGCGCTGGAACCACGCGTCGAACAGTGCCGGGTCGCTGGTCTCCATGAGCTGGAAGCAGTGGTCCATCGACGGGTCATCCACGATCCAGCTGTCCAGGTAGGCCAGCCCCTCGGGCAGCATCCGCCCCTGGGCCGCGACCCGCTCGTATACCGGGCCCGGCCCGTGCCGGTACCGCTCGATCACCATGTAGCGCATGACCACACTGTCCCACGAGCGTCCGCGCGCGCTCCCGGGCGGCCCGGTAATCGCGCGGTGGCGCCCACGGCCGCGGTTACCTCGACCTCGAGGACGAGGCCGGGCCTGACCAAGCGGCTGACCTCGACGGTGGTGCTCGCCGGCGGCGGGCCGGGGAAGTAACGGCGGCGCACGGCGGCGTACGCCGGCAGGTCGGCGAGGCTGGTCATGAAGGTGCGCACGTGCATGACGTCGGCGAAGGCGGCGCCGTGGGCGCCCAGGATGCCCTCGATGATCTCGAAGACGCGCGCCGCCTGGGCGCCGGCGTCGCCCGGGCCGATCACCGCGCCCTGGTCGTCGACGGCGACCTGGCCGGAAAGGAGCAGCAGCGCGCCGTCGCCGTAGTCCAGCCGCGCGACGTGGGAGAACCGGTCACCGAAGGGCGCGCCGACTCCGGCGGGATTGTCCAGGGTCAGTTTCATGCCCGCCACGCTACGGCGCTCCCCCGCGATGCGGGTAACGAATTCCTGGCATCGATGGCATGCGAGGCTCGCATGGCACGCCTACCATGACAGGAGTGCAGACCGAATCCCTTGAGGTCTTCCGGACCGTCGCCCGGTACGGGTCGATCACCAGCGCCGCCCGCGCCTTGGGATACACCCAGTCGGCGGTGTCCAGGCAGGTCGCCGTCCTTGAGGCGCAGGCGGGCGCGCGGTTGTTCGACCGGCTGCCGCGTGGCGTCGTGCTCACCAGCGAGGGAGCGTGCCTGCTCCCGCACGCCGAGGCGGTCGTTGACCGGCTCGCGGCGGCGCGCGCCGAACTGGCGGCCCTGCGCGGGCTCAGCGGCGGCCAGGTGCGCGTCAGCGCGTTCACCACGGCCACGGCGGCCCTGGTCCCCCGCGCCCTGGCCAGCTTCCGCCAGGCCCATCCCGGGGTCGGCGTGACGCTGGCCAACGGCCTCACCCCGGCGCTGCTCGACGGGCTGGCGGCCGGGGACGCCGACCTCGCGGTCGTCAGCGCGCCCGCCGCCGCGGGAGTCCACCCGATCGACCCGGCGCGCTTCACGGTGCACCACCTGCTCGATGAGCACCTGCTCATCGCGGTTCCCGGCCAGCACCGGCTGGCCGGCCGGGCTACCGCGCGGCTGGCCGAATTCGCCGAGGACGCCTTCATCGTCGGCTCCGCGACGGCCGAGGATACGCTGCTACGCGTCTCGCTCCCGCCGGGGTTCCGCCCCCGTACCGACATCGTGGCGCCGGACTGGACCGCCAAGCTCGGCCTCGTCGCCGCCGGGCTGGGGGTCGCGCTCATCCCGGCCCTGGCGATCCGCTCGGCCCCGGCCGACCTCGCCCTGCTGCGGCTGGACGCCGAGGACGCCCCGGTCCGGCAGGTACTCGCCGCCACCGCCGCCGGGCGTACCGTGCCCGCCGCGGCCACCGCGCTGATCACCCACCTGCGCCACGCCGCCGCCGGCCTCGAGCTCGCCTGACGCCGCGGGCCGCCTGGGCAATAGGCACCCCCTGGGAGACGCGCGCCGGGGGCACGAGGAGCAGACGGCCAAGAACGACCCCCGCTAGCGCGCCATCGCCCCGATTTGCGGGCATTCGCTAGACCATTGCCGCGCGCGGCAAATACCGTTGGCGCAACGGGGTCCGGCGACATCTCGCCGGCTAGCTAACTAAACAACGATGGGGGCATGCGTGTTCGGGATCATCCGGCCATGTGAGCACCGGCTTGACGGGGAACTGCGGGAGGCGTGGCGGGCGCACCTGTGCGGGATGTGCCTGTCGCTGCGCGACGACCACGGGCAGCTCGCCCGGCTGGCCACGAACTACGACGGCCTCATCATCTCCGTCCTCGCCGAGGCGCAGGCGCCGGCCGGCGATGAGGCCAGCCGGCGGCAGGCCGGGCCGTGCCCGCTGCGCGGGATGCGCCGGGCGAGCGTCACCACCGGGGAGTATGCGCGGCTGGCGGCCACCGTATCGCTGGTGCTGGCGGCGGCCAAGGTCCGCGACCACGCCGCCGACGGCGACGGCCCGGCCGGCCGGCCGGGGCTGCGGCGCGCGGCCACGGCGCTCGCGCGCAGCTGGGAAGCGGGCGGCGCCCGGGCGGGCGGGCGGCTGGGCTTTGACACCTCGGTGCTCACCGCCGCGGTCGCCCGCCAGGAGGCCCTGGAGGCGCACGCCGGGCCGGGCACGTCCCTGCTGGCGATCACCGAGCCGACCGAGACGGCGACCGGGGCGGCGTTCGGCTACACCGCCGCGCTCGCCGGCCGGCCCGGCAACGAGGCGGCCCTGACGGAGGCTGGCCGGCTGTTCGGCCGGATCGCCCACCTGCTCGACGCGGTCGAGGACCTGCCCGACGACACCCGCAACGGCGCCTGGAACCCGCTGACCGCCACCGGCGCTGACGTCCAGGAGGCCCGGCGATTGTGCGCGGACGCCCTGGCCGGCATCCGGCTCGCCCTCGCCGACGTGGAGTTCACCGACCGCCGGCTCGTTGACGCGCTGTTGTCCGGCGAGCTTCGCCGCTCGGTGCGCCGGGCGTTCGGGGACCCGCGACCGGGCGGCTGCGCCACCCACCCGCACGCCACCAGCGCGCACGCTGGCCGAGGCCTCGCCTCCCGCGAGCATGCCGCCGCTTGGCAGGGCCGGGCCCGGCCGCGCGGCGTGCCCGCGCTGGCCGCCGCGGGCCTGGCGGCGACGGCCGGGCTGATCGGGATCGCCGGGCTGTGCCGCGTCGAGGACCCCTACGGGCCGCCGATCCCCGGCCGCCGGCGCCCGTGCGGCGGCTGCTGCCGCGACGGCTGCTGCGACTGCTGTTGCGACGGCTGCTGCGAGGGCTGCGGGGACTGCGACGGCTGCGACGGCTGCTGCGACGCCTGCGACTGCTGCGACTGCAACTGCTGACCCGAGCCTGCTTTCGCCGTTAATGCGGGGCCCGTCCGGGCCCCGCCAACGGGAACCCACGCGATCCAAAGGTCGTTCGGTAAGGGGGCGCACCCCAGCCTTAGGATGGCCGTGGGTGCGGACGACGGAAGGCGGGAGGCGGCGAGATGAGTGAGCCGACCGGCAGTGGCCCGGCCACGGCGGCGGCAGGCCCGGCGGCGCCCGTGACTGGCGCGCCGGCGATCGCGGTGCGGGGCTTGCGCAAGAGCTTCGGCAGCAAGGAGGCGGTCGCCGGGATTGACCTTGACATCGCGCGGGGCTCCCTGGCGGGCCTGGTCGGGCCGAACGGAGCGGGCAAGACCACGTCCTTGTCCATGATGACCGGCCTGCTGCGCCCGGACATGGGGTCGGTGACGATCAACGGGGTCAGCGTCTGGACCGACCCGGTCAGCGCGAAGGCGATCATCGGGGTGGTCCCCGCCGAGGTCCGGCTGTTCGACCGCCTGTCCGGTGAGGAGCTCCTGGAGTACTCCGGGCGGCTGCACGGCCTGCCGGCCACGGAGGCGCGCGCCCGGACGCAGCAGCTCCTGGACGTGCTGGACCTCAAGGACGACGCCAAGCGGCTGGTGGCCGACTACTCCACCGGCATGCGGAAGAAGGCCGCCCTCGGCTGCGCGCTCATCCACAACCCGCAGGTGCTGTTCCTGGATGAGCCCCTCGAGGGCGTCGACCCGGTGTCGGCCGACGTGATCCGCCGGCTGCTGGCCCGGTTCGCGGGCTCCGGCTCCACCGTGCTGTTCTCCAGCCACGTGATGGAGCTGGTCGAGCAGGTCTGTGATCACGTCTCCATCATCAACGCCGGGCGGATCGTGGTCACCGGCACCACCGATGAGGTCCGCGGCGGCAAGACGCTGCAGCAAGCGTTCATCGACCTGGTCGGCGCGCGCGGCAACGACGGGGAGGGATTGTCGTGGCTTGGCTCCTCGTCCGGCTGAAGCTGCGCCTGCTGGGCAACGCGCTGCGCTCGACCACGGGCGCGAAGGTGTCGTTCATCCTCTCCACGATCGTCGCCGCGGCCGTCGCCGTCGGCCTGTTCATCAGCTTGGCCGCGCTGCGGCACAACGGCGCCGCGGTGGACCTGACCGCCGTCACGTTCACCACGTTCGCGTTCGGCTGGCTGATCCTGCCGCTGCTGACCTTCGGGCTGGACGCCACGCTGGACCCGGCTACGCTCGCCCTGTACCCGCTGCGCACCCGGCCGCTGGTCACCGGGCTGCTCGCGGCCAGCGCGGCCGGCGCCTGGCCGGCCGCCAACGTCATCGGCGACCTGGGCATCACCGTCGGGCTCGCGCACGGCGCGTTCGCCGTCTTCATCGCGGTCATCGCCGTCGCGCTGCAGGTGCTGTTCTGCATCACGCTGGCCCGGCTGGTCACCACGGCGCTGGCCGGGCTGCTGCGCTCGCGCCGCGGCCGCGACCTGGCCGCGCTCGCCTTGATCCCGCTCTTCGCCCTGTATGAGACCTTCGCGCAGGTCATCCCGAACATGGCCGAGAAGGGCTCGCTCACCGCGGCCAGCTTCGCCGGGATCGACCAGTGGCTGCGCTGGCTGCCGCCGGGGCTGGCCGCGCACTCCGTCGTGGACGCCTCCACCGGGCACCCGGCCACGGCGATCGCCCGGCTGGCCATCGTCGCGGCGGTCATCGTCGTGCTGGCCGCGCTGTGGGCGCGGTCGCTGGCCCGCGCGCTGGTGACCGCCGACACCTCGACCCAGTCGGCGGCGGTGCGCGGCGCCGGGACGCTGCCGTTCCCCCGCTCGGGGCTGCGCGGCACGATCGCCGCCCGGTTCTGGGTCTACCAGCGACGCGACCCCAGCGCGCTGATCGTGTGGGGGATCACCGTGATCGTCAGCGTGGTGGCCTCGGTCAGCTCGCTGCGCGGGAATGGCAACCCGCTGATCGGGGTCCTGCTGTCGGCGGGCTTCGGCGGCGCGTTCGTGGGCGTCTTCCACTCCAACGCGGTCGGGATCACCGGCCCCGCCTTCCTCTTCGAGGCCCTGGCCCTGCCGGACCGCCGCGCGCTGCGCGCCTGGTTCGCCGGCCAGGACCAGGCGCTGGCCCTGATCGGGGTGCCACTGGTGATCGTCGTCCCGTTCCTGCTGGCCGCGATCACCGGGCACCCGCTGAACGGCTTCCTCGGCGTGGCGGTCGGCCTCGCCGCGGTCGGCGCCGGCCTGGCGCTGTCGAACCTG